>DATAGL010000290.1:0-3393 GCA_036263755.1 Chitinophagaceae bacterium
ATTATTTTTGCGACCGTTATCCGGTCCCGTAGTGGAACAATCCGTTTCCCCTGGTTCTTACCGGCAGGGCTACCGAATCCAAAACATCGATCAAAATCTGAAATCAATGGGTGATATTTTTGAGCGTCTGGTGAAAAATTATGGTCCGCTGGGACAGCACCGCGAACGGGCACACGGCTATTTTGCTTTTCCGAAACTCGAAGGTGAAATCGGCAGCCGCATGAAATTCCGCGGCAAGGATGTTGTCGTATGGAGCCTGAACAACTACCTGGGACTGGCCAACCATCCTGCTATCCGGAAGGCGGATGCCGACGCTTCCGCCCAGTTCGGCCTTGCCTATCCCATGGGCGCCCGCATGATGAGCGGCAATTCGAACCAGCACGAACAGCTGGAACGGGAACTCGCCGATTTCGTTCAGAAAGAAGACGCCGCCCTGCTGAACTACGGTTACCAGGGCATGGTGAGCATCATTGATGCCCTGTGCAGCCGCCACGACGTGGTGGTGTACGACGCGGAAAGCCATGCCTGCATCGTCGACGGCCTGCGCCTCCACCCCGGCCACCGCTACGTGTTCAAGCACAACGACATGGCCGACCTCGAAAAGCAGCTGCAGCGCGCTTCGGCTCTTATTGAAAAACAAAAGGCCGGCGGCATCCTCCTCATCACCGAAGGCGTATTCGGCATGGCCGGAGACCAGGGCAAGCTCAAAGAGATCGCTGCCCTTAAGGAACAGTTCGGTTTCCGCCTGCTGGTAGACGACGCCCATGGATTCGGTACCCTGGGGGCTACCGGCGCCGGGGCCGGTGAAGCCCAGGGCGTACAGGACCAGATCGACCTGTACTTTTCCACTTTTGCCAAATCCATGGCCTCCATAGGCGCTTTTGTAGCCGGCGACAAGGCCATCATCGATTATATCCGGTACAATATCCGCAGCCAGATCTTCGCCAAGAGCCTGCCGATGCCCATCGTGATCGGTAACCTGAAGCGCCTGGACATGCTCCGCTCACAGCCCGAGCTGCGCGAGCAGCTGTGGCGCAATGCCTTATCCCTCCAGAAAGGACTGCGGGAGCGCGGCTTCGATACGGGAAATACCGACACCATGGTTACGCCCGTTTACATGAAAGGCGGCGTGGAAGAAGCCACCGCCATGGTCATGGACCTGCGCGAGAACTATGGCATCTTCTGCTCGATCGTGGTGTATCCCGTTATCCCTAAAGGCCATATCATCTACCGGCTGATCCCCACGGCCTCCCACACGGAGGAAGACATCCAGCTGACCCTGAAAGCGTTCGAGGAAACAAAGAAGAAGCTGGACCAGGGCGCGTATAAGGTAGAGGCGATCCCCGATATGGCGGAGACGCGGTAAGCAATGGAGGAGTTAGGAATTGGGCGTTGGTTGAACAGTTGATTAGTTGAATAAGTTGCTAAAAACTACAGGGAGCCACCTTACCGGGTGGCTCTTTCCGTTTTCGTTACCCTGAAACTTCTGCCGGTATCTTTATTTCTCCGTTTGGCTACCCGGTTACAGGAACAACCCTTCCTGATTTCGAATGGTCCCCGACGAACAGCCCGCCCCGCTCTACCCTTATCAACTTGTTAACCGCTCAACTCTTCCCCGTCTCTTAACCTTTTCCATTCAACGCATCCAGTATCTTTACGGACAAAATCATCAACACACATGCGAAAGATTGTTTTCCTGCTTTTGCTGGCTCCGCTATGGACGCTGGCGCAGAAAAAGCAGATCACCCTGGAAGACATTTACAAAAAAGGCACCTTCCGCGGCGAGTCGTTCCGCGGGTTTACGGAAGCGGCCGACAGCCTGTTTGACCCGAAAGCGGTACTGGATGAAAAAGGCCAGGTGCTGGGTACGGGCGACTACTCGGTAAGCGGCGACAAGAAGCGGATCTTGTTCTTCAACGGCCGCGAGCCCATTTACCGCCATTCTTCCAAAGCCACGGTGTACCTGTACGATGTGTCCACCCGCAAGGCCGTTCCGCTGAATGCCGGAAAAGTGTTGCATCCGACCTTCTCCCCCGACGGCAACAAGGTTGCCTATGTTTTTGACAACAACCTGTACGTATACGATGTGGCTTCGGGTAAAACCACAGCGGTCACCACCGACGGCAAATGGAACCACATCATCAACGGCAACTGCGACTGGGTGTACGAGGAAGAGTTCAGCTTTACCCGTGCTTTCGAGTGGAGCCCCGAAGGCAGCCACATTGCCTACTACAAGTTTGACGAGAGCAAGGTGAAGGAGTACAACATGACCCTGTTCAACAACGCATACAATACCGATTACCGGTATAAATACCCCAAAGCCGGCGATTCCAATTCAGTGGTGGAAATCCACATCTACGATGTGGCCAATGGACGGGATGTGAAAGCACAGTACGAGACCGGCGATATTTACATTCCCCGGATTAAGTGGACCCAGAACAACAGCCAGCTGGCCGTTTTCTGGCTGAACCGCCACCAGAATCACCTCAAAGTGCTGCTGACGGAGGCTGCCACCGGCGCCAGCCGTACCCTGTACGAGGAAAAGAACAAATACTACGTGGACATCCACGACGACTGGTGGTTCCTCAAAGACGGAAAACATTTCCTTTTTGCTTCGGAGATGAACGGATACAACCAATTATACCTGTACAGCCTCGACGGAAAGAAAAAGGTGCAGATCAGCACGATGAAGGCCGATATTGCCAATGTGGACGGTGTGGATGAAAAGAACCAGCTCGTTTACTACACGCTGGCCCACCCTACACCGATGGACCGCAACTTCTTTGTTACCGATTTTGGCGGCAAAAAAACCACGGCACTGACCACCGGTAACGGTTTTCACCGCGTGCAGCTCAACCGCGATTTCACCCAGTTCTACGACTACTATTCCAATATCAATACCCCGCAGGTGGTCACCCGTTACGCCATCAACCGCAGTCGCGGCAATGTGCAGGCAGTAAAAGGAGAAGTGGTTGCGGAAAACACAAAGCTGAAAAATGTATTGTCGGAATATGCGCTCGGAAAATCTGAATTCATCCGGGTGCCCAACGCACAGGGCGATACCCTCAACGGCTGGATGCTGAAGCCTGCCGACTTTGATCCTTCCAAGAAATACCCGGTCCTGTTCTGCAACTACGGCGGCCCCGGCTCGCAGCAGGTGGCTAACCGCTTTGGCGCTACTTCATTCTGGCACCAGATGCTGGCCCAGAAAGGCATCATCGTGGTAAGCATCGACAACACCGGTACGGGCTACCGCGGCGAAGAATTCAAGAAAAAGACCTACCTGCGCCTGGGCGAGATGGAGATCAATGACCAGATCGACGCTGCCAAATACCTCGGCCGGCTTCCCTACGTGGATCCGAACCGCATCGGGCACTGGGGCTGGAGCTTCGG
>DATAGL010000291.1:0-2810 GCA_036263755.1 Chitinophagaceae bacterium
CTGGTGCTGATCGATGGCGTGCCCGGAGATCCCAATACCCTGAACCCGAATGATATTGAAAACATATCCGTATTGAAGGACGCTTCCTCCGCAGCGATCTACGGGGCGCGGGGCTCCTTCGGGGTGGTGCTGATCACCACCAAGACACCGAAAAAGAATAAGTTCCAGGTCAATTACAGCGGCAACTATTCCATAAGCAAGCGCACCGTGACGCCGGACCTGATCTGGGACGGATACACCTGGGCGAAGAATTTCGATGAGGCCTTTGCCTCCTGGAACGATTACATTTCTCATCCCCAGACCATCAACACCCAGCTGCCTTTTTCCCTGGCCTACCTCGATTCCCTGAAAGCCCGGAGTGAAGACCCCTCGCTGCCGAAAGTCACCATCGATCCCGTGACCGGCCGGTACACCTACTACGAGAGCACCGACTGGATCGGGGCGCTGTATAAAAACAACGTGCCGTCTTCGGAACATGCCATCAGTGTTTCGGGCGGCAGTGAGCGGATCAACTATATGCTTTCCGGCCGCTATTACCAGCAGGATGGCGTGTTCCGGTACAACACCGATAAATTCAACCGGTATAACCTCCGGCTGAAGGGCAGCGTAAAAGTGACCGACTGGCTGACCATCAACAGCAATACCGACTATTCCACTTATAACTACCGCTACCCGCTCACTTCGCTGGGCGGAGTCAATGCCGTGTGGCGGCTGATGGCGGTCTCGGCGTTCCCGGTTTCCCCCCTGCTCAACCCGGACGGTACCATGACCATCGTGGGCGCCTATTCGGTAGGCGATTTCTATTACGGGAAAAGCAACTCCCGCTCCCGGCAGAACTTCATCCGCAATACGATCGGGTTCAACGCCTCCATCCTCAAAGACAGGCTGGCGTTCAAAGGGGATTTCTCTTACCTCTATACCAATACGGAAGAGGACCGGAAATTCTTCCCCGTGCCGTACAGCATCAAGCCGGGTGAGCTCATCAACGGCGGCCCCAACTACCTCTCGAATAATTCCGTTACGGAAAACTATTACGTGGCCAACCTGTATGCCGACTATAACCAGCGCTTTGGCGATCACCAGGTAAAGCTGCTGGGCGGCTGGAACCTTGAGCTGAACCAGGTAAAGAACCGGTTTGCCCAGCGCGACGGGCTGCTGGTGGATGACCTGCCGGACTTCAACCTGGCTACCGGACTGAATTACCGACTGACCGGTGGCGGCAACGAATGGGCCATCGTGGGCGTGTTTTACCGCCTGAACTATGACTACAAAGGCAAGTACCTCGTGGAATTCAACGGCCGCTATGACGGCTCCTCGAAATTCCCCGAAAGCCAGCGGTTCGGATTCTTTCCCTCTGCTTCCGCCGGGTGGAGGGTATCGGAGGAAGGGTTCATGGACGGCACCAGGGGCGTGCTCCAGGACCTGAAGCTGCGTGCTTCCTACGGTTCCCTGGGCAACGGGAATATTGCCCCCTATACCTTCCTCGAAACCATTGGTGCAGGTACCTCCAGCTACATCCTCAACGGCGGCTTTCCGAACTTTATTCAAAAGCCGGGCGTGGTGCAGGGCGGACTTACCTGGGAAAAGGCCACGACCTTCAACCTGGGAGCGGATGCCGCCTTTTTAAGTCGGAAGCTGAACCTCAGCTTTGACTGGTACCGCCGCAACACAACGGGCATGATCACGTCGGGACAGCCCCTGCCGGATGTATTCGGGGCAGCAGAGCCCCGGGGGAATTTCGCCGACCTGAAAACCACCGGCTGGGAGGTATCGCTGAGCTGGAACGACCAAGTGCCCCTGAGCAAACCGCTGACCTACGGCCTGCGGGTAACCCTCGCCGACAATCGCTCCTACATAACGGAATTCTATAACCCAAGCAACCTGCTTTCTTCCTATTACAAGGGACAGCGCCTCGGTGACGTCTGGGGCTATGAAACGGCCGGGTTCTTCGAATCGGCGGAAGATATTCAGAAACATGCCGACCAGAGTTATTTTGTCGTATCCAACAACAACCGGCTCCTGCCGGGCGACATCAAGTTCCGGGACCGCAACGGCGACGGCAAGGTGAACAACGGCAAAAACACGCTGAATGACCCGGGCGACCAGATGATCATCGGGAACAGCGCCATTCAGCTGCCCTATGGTATTACCGGGAACGTGGAGTGGAACAATATTTCCCTGTCCGCCTTCTTTCAGGGCGTGGGCAAACGGGACTGGTTTCCTTCCACGGAGGCGGCCTATTTCTGGGGCCAGTACAACCGTGTGTACAGTTTCCTTCCGGCGTTCAACATGAACCGCTGGACCGAAGAAAACCCGAGCCAGGAGGCTTACTTCCCGCGCTACCGCGGATACACTGCCTTGTCGGGCACCCGGCAGCTGGCGGTGCGGCAAACCCGGTACCTGCAGGATGCGAGCTATATCCGGCTGAAGAACCTGACCATCGGTTACGGACTGCCGCGTAAGGCCCTCGAAAAACTGCACCTGACGGGCTGCCGCATTTACTTTACCGGGCAGAACCTCTGGACCTATTCGCCCATGTACAAGCTCACGAAAAATTTCGACCCTGAAGTCATCGAAGGTTCCGACCCGGAAGTGAACGGTGCGCAGGGAGACGGGTTTTCCTACCCGATGCAGAAGACCTTCACCATTGGACTCAACCTTACTCTTTAACGGACGCCTACAATACTGAATTATGAAAATGAAACCTGTTGTGTTGGCGCTGCTGCTGCTGACTGCCCTTTCTTCCTGTAAAAAATTCCTGGACCGGGATCCACTGGACAAGCTGACGCCGGAGCAGGCATTTGCCTCCG
>DATAGL010000292.1:0-2197 GCA_036263755.1 Chitinophagaceae bacterium
GATCCCGCCCGAGTACTTGTCGGCATCGATGCCTTCGATCAGCTCCAGGGTTTCGCGGATCCAGAGCTGCAGGTATTTGTACTTGATTTCTTTTTCATCCTCGGGAATGGCGATGATGTGCTCGGTGTCCAGGGGCACCAGGGAGGTAAAGTCCTGCACCAGCAGGTCGTCCTGCTTGTCTGCCTTCGTGGCCAGCTCTTTGAGTCCGTAGTACAGCTTGCTGGGGTTGGCCGTGGCAATGTCCGAATCGAAGAGCATGCAGAGCTTGTCGTCGTTTACGGCATAACGGGTATAATAAAGCGCAAAGTTCAGTTCCAGCAGCCGCCGCATCACGGGCACGGAAGGCTGGGGCATACGGGCCAGGGTCACTTCCGCCTTGAAGTGATCGGCCGTATAGGAGCCGCGGATGATTTTCGAACCCTGGTAAAAATAAAACCGGCCTTCCGTGCCCTGCGGCTCGTGTACTACATTTTCCACATCCTCATCCCGCAGGTAGTCGAAGAAGGCCCGAATGCTCTCCAGGTGTTTTTTTTCTTTGAACAGGGCATCAGCTTCATTCCACTTTTCCACCTTTTCCACCGACTTGTTGTTATCAGAATAACGGCCAAAGGGGATTCCCGGCTCTTCGGTTTCTTCTGATTCCTTTTTCCTCGTTCTTCTGAAAATCTTATCCAGCATAATTCATCGGCTTTTGGACGCAAGCGGTTTTTGAATCCGGCAAAAAGACGGGCCTGTGCTTTTCCGTTTGCGGCCAGGGATTATAAACTTCAAAATGCGGGCCGCACCCTGCAATCGTCCGCGAATTTATTCAATATAGTTCCATGTTATCCACCCTTTTATAAACAGCCGCTACGGGTGTTTCAAAAAATAGTAGTTTCGCCAGTATCCCTCGAAAAAAGCAAATACGAATACATGAAATTTATTGTTTCTTCCTCCCAGCTGCTGAAACAACTGCAGCAAATATCGGGTGTGATCAATGCCAATACGGTGTTGCCCATCCTGGAAGATTTTTTGTTTGAAGTGGAGAACAGCAAGCTGACCGTAGTGGCTACCGACCTGGAAACCGTAATGCGCATCCGCCTGGATATTGAAGCCAAAGAATCCGGTAAGGTCTGTATTCCAGCCAAGATCCTGATGGACTCGCTTAAGAACATTGCCGACCAGCCCCTGACCTTTACCATTGATAAGAACCACGCCATCGAGATCACTTCCGACAACGGCAAGTACAAGGTGATGGGCGAAAACCCCGATAACTTTCCCAAAGAGCCTGCTGCCGACGATACCACCTCTTTTACCATGCCGGCCTCAGCCCTGGTAACGGCCATCAACAAAACGCTGTTTGCCGTGTCCTCCGACGACCTGCGCCCGGCCATGACCGGTGTGTTCTTCGAGCTGGGCAAAGATTCGATCCAGTTCGTGGCCACCGACGCCCACCGGCTCGTACGCTACCGCCGGACCGACGTGGCCTGCCCGCGCCCCGACTCCTTCATTGTACCGCGCAAGCCGCTGAACCTGCTGAAGGGAGCGCTGCCCGACAACGAGGACGAGATCACCATCAACTATAACAGCAACCACCTATTTGTACAGCACGGTACCACGCAGATGAGCTGCCGCCTGATCGACGCCCGCTTCCCTGATTATAAAGTGGTGATCCCGGCCGACAATCCCTACAAGCTGGTGGTCACAAAATCCGATTTTCAGAGCGCCCTGCGCCGGGTAAGCGTGTTCAGCAACAAGAGCACCAACCAGGTAGCCCTCAATATCTCCGGAAGCGAGCTGCAGCTGGCCGCACAGGACATCGACTTTTCCTTTGAAGGCAACGAGCGGATGAAATGCCAGTACGACGGCGAAGACCTGACCATTGCCTTCAACGCCCGCTTCCTCATTGAAATGCTCAATGCTGCCGACAGCGGCGAAGTGCGCATCGAGTTGTCCACGCCCACAAAGGCCGGCATCCTCAAGCCCACCGAGCTCGACGAAAATGAAGAGCTGCTGATGCTGGTGATGCCGCTGATGCTGAATCAATAAAAAGAACGTAACTTCTAGGATGCCGCGCCCGTCGCGGCATTTTTTTTGGCGGGTAATTTGCACCCACCGACGATCGTGTAAACCGCGCATATGGAGTTTATTGAATTGCGATCCTTCGACAATTACATCGAGGCCAACATAGTGCTCTATATGTTGCAGGATTCGCATG
>DATAGL010000293.1:0-1522 GCA_036263755.1 Chitinophagaceae bacterium
TTCTGCGCACCCGGAAAAAATGGTGGCTGGTGCCGGTGATCATTGTGCTGCTGCTGATCGGGATCCTGATCATTGCCGGCAACAGTTCCTTTGTTTCTTCCTTTATATATACCTTATTCTGATATGCGGGCCCGACAACTGGAAGCGGCACTGGCCTTTGTGCTGCTGCTGCTGATTGCTTACCTGATAACGGGGTACCGGCCGCTGGTTCCGGCCGCGCTCGGCTGCGGCTTTCTGCTCGGCGCTTTTCCGGCCCTGCTTTCCCTGTTTTATTCCGCCTGGAGCCGCCTGCTGGAAACGGTAGGGAAGATAACCGGGACCCTGCTGCTGACGGCGGTTTACCTGCTGGTGTTCTTTCCCCTTTCCTTCTTCGTCCGCCGCAGCCGGCGCAAGACCATCGTGCTGAAACGGGGCGAACGCACTTCCGGGCTCGTTGTACGGGAACATACCTACGGGCCGGAGGATTTAAAAAATCCCTGGTAAACTGCAGCCTCTCTCATCTATTGAAGAAGCAAACACGGCGGGCCGATGGCCCGTTCTCCTATCCGGGGCAATTGTTAAAAGGGGCAAATTGCCTGATGAAACAGAAAATTTTCCTACCTTTGCGTCCCCAAACTAGTTCTTTGCGTGCCGCTCCGGCGGTGAAATAAGGAATTTGGGAGATGGCGGCGTCGCTGAGACAAGTCCATCGCTTGAACCAATAAATTAGAAAAAATGGCAAAAGAAATCACTGGCTATGTAAAGCTTCAGTGCAAGGGTGGCCAGGCTAACCCTGCACCCCCGATCGGTCCTGCACTGGGTTCCAAGGGTGTGAACATCATGGAATTCTGCAAGCAGTTCAACGCCCGCACCCAGGACAGAATGGGTAAGGTGCTCCCGGTACTGCTGACCGTGTACTCCGACAAATCATTCGACTTTGTTATCAAAACTCCGCCTGCAGCCATTCAGCTGAAGGATGCCGCAAAAATTCAATCTGGTTCAAAAGAGCCGAACCGCGCCAAAGTGGGTAAGGTTTCCTGGTCGCAGGTAGAAGAGATCGCCAAGGACAAGATGTCCGATCTCAACTGCTTTACCGTGGAAAGCGCCATGCGGATGGTAGCCGGTACGGCCCGCAGCATGGGACTGACTGTTGAAGGCACAGCTCCCTGGGAAAAATAATTTTAACTCCGTCGAAGAACGGTGAACCACATTTTTAAAAAGAATTACAATGGCATTCATTCCTAAAAAAAGAAAGGCGGCAAACGCGAAAGTCGATGCCAGCAAAGTATATAACCTGCGGGATGCTTCTGCACTGGTAAAAGATATTGCGACCTGCAAGTTCGACGCCTCTGTTGACTTACATATCCGTTTGGGCGTTGATCCCAAGAAAGCCGACCAGGCCATCCGTGGCACGGTCTCCCTGCCCCACGGCACGGGTAAAACGAAGCGCGTACTGGTGCTTTGCGGTCCTGATCAAGAAGCCGCAGCCAAAGGTGCCGGTGCCGACTACGTTGGTTTAGATGAATTTGTTCAGAAGATCGAA
>DATAGL010000294.1:0-10321 GCA_036263755.1 Chitinophagaceae bacterium
CACGGCGGCATAGGCGGCCAGGATGAAATGCCCGAACCGGTACTCGCGGTAGAACTGCTCGGCATAGAGCCGGTAGAACCCGTTCAGCCGGGCCGAGTCGGCGGGATTCAGGGTTTCCGCGGGAAAGGCGAAAGGAAAAGAGCCCACTATCGGAGGTTTAAGTGATGTTGTTGTTTGAGGACGGTTCTCAGGGTATCCTGGAAATCGTAGGTATCGCGGTCGAAAATCGGCGCCATCAGCAGCACTTTTTTGCGGATCGATTCGGCAGCGGTTTTTTTCCAGCGGTGCACCGGCATCGGGTTCAGCCAGATCGTATGCGCGCAGGAGGCATTCAGGGCTTCCAGAAAACTTTCGGTCATGCTCACCCGCGAGGCGATCCGCTCCCCGTCCCGGTGGCCGCGCGCCGCGCCGGCATCGCTGATCACGATGGCGAGGGTGAAGTTTCGGTTGGCACCCAGCAGCGCTTCTTTGAGCTTTACGGGCTGGTCGAGGCTGATGTGACGGTACACAAATCCCATCGGGTAGTTCTGGAAGTAATATACCGGGGCCTTCGGGTGGCCCCCTTCGCCGCGCGCCGTAGCGATGAGGCGATGGGTCAGCTCATGGAAAGGCGTCATCGAGCCCCGGCAGTCGGCAAAGATGAGCAGGGTATCGGCCCGGTTCTGTGTCCCGGTCTTGAACCGCGGGGTCAGGAACAGCCCGTCGCGTGCGATCTGCCGCGTGGTTTCCGTGATATCGATCTCGTTCAGGCTCCAGCCTTTTTCCTTATGCCGCAGGTATTGCCAGGCCTTGATCATCTGCCGGCGCGTGACCGGGAAATATTCGTCGGTGAGCAGGAAGCTGTCCTTGCCGGCAGTGGCTGGTGCCGCCGGTTCCCCGGGAACCGGGTCTGCCGCCGGCGGGTGGTAGAACTTGGATTGCTGGCGGCGGCCTTCCTCCGGCTCGTCCATACCCTCCGGCGGCAGCGGCAGCTCCGGTTCAGGCTTTTTTTTCGGGACCGGGGGCGGCGTAGCACTACTGCTCCCTTCCGGTGCTCCTTCCGGAACAACCCTTTCGGTTTCCGCAGTTGCGGGCGGCTCTTTTTTCAGGTAGGTCAGCAGGAACTCCTTTTCCCGCCGGATGGCCTTGTCCAGCAATTGATCGAACCGTTCCTCGTCGGGGAAATGCTGCAGGTACAGGGCTTTGATGAACTGCCGGAACTGCAGCCATTCCTCGTCGTAGGGCACGGCCCCGCCGACAATGGCCCCGAGCAGGAGCTTGTACTTGTCGATCCAGCGCTCGTAGCTCAGTTCTCTTTCAAGCTCTATAAAAAAATGCCAGAAGGGAAGCCGGTGCGGGTTCATGGCACGAGGGGTTTACCCGCCTGTTCGCGGCGGCTGACGGCAGCCGGGGTTTTTAAAATAGCCTGGTAATAGAATGGCAGGCCGTCTACGCCTTTGCTTACCAGTTCTTCGGGCAGCCCTCCGTCCCGGGCGGATAAAAAGGACTGCACCCATGCCTCCAGTTCGGCCGAAGGCAGCCCGCCGGGGTGGGCCAGGTCGTAGCTGTAGGCCTGCAGCCAGTCGAGCAGCTCGGAGGTGGACACCCGCTTGTTGTCGGAAGGATCGTTCCGGATTTCCTCGCGCAATTTATTGAAGCGCCGGATGGCCACGTCCACGAAGGTGAGCGGCGGTGCCGATGCCGCCGTTTCTCCCGTCAGCCGGATAAAGGCTTCCTGTTCTTTCATGAGGGAAGGCAGGTGTGCTTTGATGATCTCCTTCAGCTGCGCTTCATCGGGAAAGCGGATGTACATGAACAGGCAGCGCCGCAGGAAGGCTTCCGGCAACTCCTTTTCATCGTTGGAGGTGATGAAGATCAGCGGCGGGAAGCGGGTTTCGATGGCCTCCCCGGTTTCCGGGATGGTAAAGCGCTTTTCGTCGAGCTCCAGCAGCAGGTCGTTGGGAAAATCAATATCGGCCTTGTCGATCTCGTCGATCAGCAGGATGGACGGCGCTTCTTCCGTGGAGGTAAGGAAAGCCTTGCCCATAGGCCCGAAGGTGCGGTACCGGCGGATGTCCTCCTCTTCCTGCCGGGCGCCTTTTTCCTTTTGCAGCTGGGCCTCGCGCAGCCGGGCGATATGATCGAAGTGGTACAGGCCATCCACGGCCCGCGAGGTGGATTTGACATACCATTCAAAAAAATGCTTCCGGTAATCTTCGCCATACCATTCGTAGGCCACGGCCCGCGCCAGCTGCGTCTTCCCGCTTCCGGGCTCGCCTTTGATCAGCACGGGGCGCTGCAGGATCTGGGCCAGCCGCACCAGTTCCCGCACTTCGGCGGAAGGAATATAGGGCTGGATGCGTTTGTCCTTCCGCCGGAGCACCGCTCCCCCTTCGTCCCGTTTTTCGGTGAAGCGCCCGGTACGGCTCACCGGGTCGTACTCGAAGGTGCATTCCGGGCAGAGCGGCTCCACGGCGGCCACCTCGTCTTTCACCACGGTGGCGCCCCCGCTGTCGGTTTGGGTGACCGTACGCACGGCAAAGCGCGAACGGGATTGCGGAACAAGGGGATTGGGTTGCGGAAAATTTCTGGGATTCATTATGCCTTAGATTAAAGTTTTGAAATCAAACAGCTCTTTATAGAGCTCGTCCTGTTCCGTTTTGGTGTACCCGCAATAAGCCGACAGGTTCGTTACAAACTCTTCGTACTTGCAGGTGAATTCCTTGCATCCGGTCCGGTTCATCATCTGCAGCACGCGGTTCCAGTCGCTCAGGCTCTGGATCTTCTGGCTGAGGTTTTCCTGTGCCGCTTTTTTGACCCAGGCTTTTACATGGTTGTTATTGATCTTCCGGTAAGGGTTGATGGGAATGAGGTTGATCTGTTCCTTTGCGGACAGGGTCTTAAAGTCTTCGGGTTTAAAGCCCTTCGCTTCCTCACGCTCATCGAGGATGAGGAGGAACATCTTGCCCAGGCGCTCCCGGGCCTCTTCGGAAAAACCCTGCAGCTTCTTCAGGAACAGGAGGCTGAATTCCGCACAGAAGCTGTCGATGCGGCTGAAGTTTTCTTCCGCCCCGATGGAGAAGTAGAACCAGAGGATTACATGGCACTGGCCGTAGTATTCTTCCCCGCCGGGCACGAGCTTTCCGAACAGGTAGTCATGGATCGATTCCTTTGTGTGCTGCAGCGTGTCGCCTTTCTCCTTGATCTGCCGGTACAGGATGCTCCAGAGGTCTTCGGTGCAGGTGCCGATGTTCAGGTCCTCCAGCATGAAGCAGTACTTCGGTGTGAAGCTCAGCTCACCCATGGCTTTGAGCCAGCGGAAAGTGATCTTGGAAGCCAGCTTCTGCACATCGTAGGAATAGCTGTGGGTGGTGATGATATTGAGGTAGTTGGTGGAGGCCCTGTACAGGTTGGATAAAGTGCCGCGGTGCTCCTCGAAGTCCAGGTATTCCACGAAAGACTCTTTAAGGTCGGCCGGCTTGGGCTTGTCTTTCTCCAGGCGCTCGAATACAAAGGCGCCCGTTCCGTTTTTGCCGGGAAGGGCCCCGAAGAACAGCTGCTGGGAGTGGTCGGCCCGTAAGGGAGAAGCGTCAAACTTGCTTTCCAGGGGGGCCGGAATGTCCTTGAAATTGATGTAGGGTGCCGTGTTCTCGGACAGGTAGTGAAAAAAAGCATCGGCAAAGGCACTGCCCCGGCCCCTCGGCCCGTCGTCTGCGGTTTGGTTCACCAGGGTGCTGGAAAGCACATAACGGGAAAAATAGTCCGGCATCCGGTCGCCCAGTCCCAGCGTGGAGGCGCCGGCAAAGCAGGCATCCAGTACCACCAGCAGATCGCGGCACCGGCCACCCGGGGAAGTGTACTTGAACTCGGAAGTGATCTCGGTGATGTTCAGCCAGGTTGTCCGCTGCTTCGGCAGGCTGTCCTGGCAGATGAGGTAATACTCATCGTTGGATCCGCGGATGCCGTGCCCCGCAAAGTAGATCAGCAGGGCGTCGTCTTTCCCGATCACTTTGCGGATGGCTTCGATCTTGTCAATGATATTCTGCTTGAGGGCGGCCCCGTTGTACAGGCAGGTGCGCCGCAGTCCGGGATCGGCAAAGGCCGGGATCGGTTCCGTATGCTGGCTGTATGCGGGATCCAGCTCCTGCAGCGTGGGCACGGGTTGGTCGCGGTCGGCTTCCGCCGGCGCAAACCGGTACTCCTGGGTCAATACCTGGGCCACCCGGCCGGCGTCACGCACCGGGTTATCCAATGTGGCAAAGTTGCCTTTGTAATCGTCCACCGCGATCACCAGCAGGTAGTAATGCTCCACTTTCCGGTGGGTCGTTTCCGATGCCCCGGCCTCATCGTCCAGGCCGGGCCCGCGCACAGGTACTTCTGATCCCATAGTTGAAACGGAAATTTTGAAATCCATCCATCGTTGCCGGATGCGGCAGCCCGTTGCTCTTTAAGAAAACGGGCCGCACTGTTGATTCAGTGCCGCCCGTGGTATAAGTCAATCCAGCATTGCTTCTTTCAGGTAAGCCGAAGCGTACGGCGACTGCTGTACTTTCTGGCGGAAGTCCGGCGTGTTCACTTTGGCTTCCACTTCCGCCCCGTTGCTCAGGTCCAATTCCTGGAACAGGTCGAAGAACTGCGGGTCGGTCTGCATCAGGTGCATCAGCTCCAGGGCCAGCGCTGCCTCCGGCGGCTTCACCCCGGTGCTGCGGAACAGCTTTCGGTTTTTGAAGAAGGAGCCTACGAGCTGGAAGACGCCGCCGAAGCTGCTTTCCGCTTCCGGCGCTTTCTCCAGTTCCGATTCATCGGCCACGCCCACCTGCAGGGCGTCGAAAGCCCGCAGGATGCCGTTGCCGTAGTATTTTTTCCAGTCAGGAAACACCTCTTCGCGGGCGGCGGTGGAAAACAGGGCATGCCGTACGGCTTCCACTTTTTTCCAGCCGTTGCCCGGCTGGTAGTAGCCTCTGGCTTCAAGTTCGGCGCGGTGGTGGGCGATCCACAGGGCTGCTGCCGCCGCCACCTGCGGGGTGGCCGAGGAGGTACCGCCCCCACTGCGCAGGAAGGTATGGCGGGTGGAGGCCCAGGGCGTATTGGGCGTGTAAGCGGCCAAGGCGCGGGTCATGCGCGAGGCCGGGCCCCAGGAGCCCTGCATGTATTTGGTGCCGATGTTGAAGCGCTGCTGCTGCAGGAACTGAACGTCGTAGGGCTTGTGGTTGTACATGGCGCCTGTGGCGGCGATCACCCGCTCGAAAGCGGCCGGGTACATCACGCATTTGGGCAACAGGGCACCGGCGCCTTTGTACCAGCAGTTGCTGGCCGCCGACACCAGTACGATCCCTGCCTCGTAAGCGCGGTTCACCGCCCGGGCCATGCGGCCGGAGGGCTTACCCGCCATGGACATGGTGATCACCTCGCAGCCCTGTCCGATGGCATAATCGATGGCCTCGGCAAAATTTTCGGCATTCATGATCACCACCGATTCGGAAAGGCGCACCGGCACCACTTCGGCAAAGGGCACGCCGCCCACGAAGCCCTCGTACTCATCGAAGGTGTGGGAACGCTCTACCTTGTTGCCGGCCAGCAGCGCCATCGTGCCCAGGCCATGGCCGTCCTGTCCGGACTCGGTCTTGTCGATGGCCTGGTTCGGGTCTTCGCCGCTGATGAAGGAGCGGGCCAGCGACCGGTTGAGCTTTTGCGGCAGGGCCACATGGTCTTCGATATAGCCCGTATCGAAATGGCCGACGCGTACATGGGCGTCGGGGTTTTGGGCCAGCACATGGGCGCTGGCTTTGGCCAGCTGGGCATGTGCGTCGTCGAGGTGCCAGCCGATGCCTACGGAGCCCTGCTCCAGGGAAGGCGGCCACTCGCGCATGTAATCGGGGTTGTTGGCGTCGCCTTCGCGGGTAGGGCGGTTGCGCTGGGCGGGCATCACGGTGAGCACGGGCTCCACCTCCGCCTGGTAGCCCTGAGCCGTCAGCTCGGTCTGCAGCGCGTGGGCGGCGCTCCAGGACTGCGCATGGGGCACTTCGGCCAGCTCCAGGGTAAGTATTTCCCGGCCGGGTTGCTGCTTTTGCTCCAGCACGGTCACCCCTTTGCCCGGGGTCCAGTTGCCGCCCAGGCCTCCTTCCACTTCCACTACCAGCACGGCGGTGCGCTGCTCTTCGGGGGTTTCCTCCAGCACGGCCGGTTCGGGGCAGCTGGCCCGCGCCGGGCGGCCCTGCTGCAGCTCGGGCCGGCGGTTGCCGGTTACCTTGCCGGCATCGGGTATCTGGATGTCAAACGGGAACGACTGGTCGAAGGACTCGATGATGGCACCGTACTGGAAAAAGTTGGGCTTCGGAAAGAAGTAGCGGTTGCTGACCGCATCGATCAGGGCCTCTGCAGTGGCGCCGCGGTAGGCCTCCTGCTGAAAGAGGCCGATAAAGGCTTCGGTAAAGATGCCGTTGCGCTCCCCGTCCAGCGTTTCCTCGTCGTCCTGGCAGGCGGCCAGCAGCTTGACGGCCGCCTTCACGCCGCTGCCCTGGCGCTTCGTCTTGTACGCTTTCTGGATGGGGGCATATACTTCCTCCATCGACTGGATGATGATCTGGTCTTCGATCTCCTTCGGTAGCTTGCGCGAGCGGTAGCCCCGCACGCCGGCCGCCCGGGCCATGCCTTTGCCCAGCAGCTCCGAAAACACCAGGTCGGCCACCCTGGTTACCGTACCCGAATGGCAGGAGTCGGAAACCACCACGATGCGGGTGCCTTCCCGGAAGGCTTCAAAGCACTCGAACAGCTCGTCGTCGAGGAGCTGGCGGTCGTACAGGCACCAGGTCTGGTCCATACGTTCCTTGTCAAATCCGGCGGGCTTGTCGTTGGGCAGCTGGCCGCCGTGGCCGGCATAGGTGAGCAGGAAGATATCGCCCGGCTGCATGCCTTTGGCCGCTTCGCGGATGCGTGCCTTCACGGCATCGGCCGTGGCCTCGGCATCGTGCAGGGAAGCGGTTTCATAGCCCGATTCGCCGGCAAACGACTCCCAGTACAGGGCATCGTTGACGGCCGCTTTCAGTTCCGGCATGCCGGGGTAATGTTTCGGGTCGGCTTTGTTGACCCCGATGTGGAGGGAAAAGCCGCGGGAAGAGCGGGGGGTGGCGGAAGGGATGGCGCCCGCGGGGGCCGGTGTGGTTGCTGACGGGTTCATACAGGGAGGTTTTCGATGGTTTCTGTTTGTGGTTTTGCGGTCGGCAGGGCCGCGCAGGCAAAAAGCTGCAGCAGCTTTTCATGGCAGACTTCCTCGGTGAAATACGACAGGTGGTCGCTGGCCACCACGTGCAGGTTTTCTTTCGGAAAGCCGGCAATGGCCTGCATGCTGTCCAGGGTTACGGCGATATCATTCGGCTTTTGGCCGTACAGGGTCCGGGTGAGGGCGGGGTAAACGATGTTCCGCTTCACCGCTTCGGCTACTTTTTTCAGGAAATAATCGCTGCCGCTGTAGTCCAGCCCGAGCTGCGTAACATCCCCGGCCAGGATGAAGTACGGGATTCCGTCCGGGGGCCGGGAGCCGGCCAGCTCGCGCAGGAGGTCGGAGCCCGGGTCCAGTTCCGCCAGGGTATGCAGGGGGTTCCATTCCAGTTTTTTCAGCAGGAAGGACAGGCCCGTGATGGCCAGCTTCAGCGGCCCGGTCACATTGAGGGCATGGGTGAGCAGGTTGCCCACCGAGGTGCGGAGGTGCGCCATTTCGGAGCCGCCGTTCGGGGTGCCGATAAATACCACCTGGCTCACGAAGGCCGAACCGCCTTCTTTTTCCACGAGGCAGCGGCTGACGAGCCCGCCCATGGAATGGGCCATGATGCAGAGCTTCTGCCCGTGTCCGGCGGCACCGAAGCCGGCTTCGTCCAGCGCTGCGCGGAGCTGGCGGGCGGTCTGGGCCACGGGCGTGGACAGGTTCTCGTAATCGTAGGTAAGCACATACTGGGTGACCGACGAAAAGGCCGCCGCTTCTTTCAACCCGGCCGTAATGCTTTTCATGTCGCCGATGATGCCGTGGAGCAGCAGGAGGACGGAGGCCGAACCGGTCTTGCCGAGCACTTCGCGGATCTCCTGCGGGTCGGTGCTCACTTCCGTCCAGGGCTTGCCTTCCCGGTTTACGTAAAGGGTCAGGGTATTGAGGCGGTCCTTGCGGAAGATCTTTTTGAAGAACAGCTTGATGGAGCCGCCCAGGCTGCGGGTCAGCGGCTCGGTGCCGCGCAGGGTGCCCGCTGTGGGCTCCGGCAGCTGTGCGATGTGGATGGTTCCTTCCGCATCCGTATACCCCACCGGGAAGTATAGCCCCGAAACAGCATCGAAGCCGTAGGGAATGGTGGTTTCTTCCAGCCCTTCGGGCGGCAGGCTGCGGGTGCCCTTCGGCCGGATGAGCAGCTCGGTGCCTTCGGCCAGCTGCAGCGGGGCGCTGCCTTCGGGAAAGAGCTCCACTACCTGCACCGCCGCTCCCGCTGCGGCCGAGAGGGAAGGGGCAAACGGGGTTTCCCCCGACAGGGCCTCGCCCCAGATTCCTTCCGGCGGCGCCACCTGCCGGACGAGCTGCGCCGTATCCGCATCGGCACTGCGGCTGGCCGTGGCCCGCTTCTGCTGCACATCGCTTCCGGTAGCGGCAAATACCGTGGCGGAAAAGCCGGCCGGGGCCTCGATGGTGAAGGAGGAAAATGCGGCCGGCATGCCGTCCGTGATCTTTTGTTCCTTGTTCGGCCCTGCGATCCGGAAGGGAAAGGTGAATACGTTCCAGTCGGCGGTATCCGCACCCCTGGTGGTTTCTTCTTCCTCCATTCCAACCCCTTTGAAGCTTCTTGTACTTACCAGGGCCTTGTCCAGCTTTAGTTTTTCCTGCCGGTACCGTTCCAGGTCCACGCGCTCCGTAGCCACGAACAGCTTCAGGTACTCGGTCACTTCATTGACGTTGAGCTCCCGGTAACCCCGCTCTACCCGGAGCGGG
The DNA here is from genome assembly GCA_036263755.1 of Chitinophagaceae bacterium. Lineage (GTDB taxonomy): Bacteria > Bacteroidota > Bacteroidia > Chitinophagales > Chitinophagaceae > Flavisolibacter. Next base: position 8,945 of record DATAGL010000294.1, read on the forward strand.
ATGGTTTTCCGGTACCGGCCGGCGTCCTTCCAGGTCAGGTAGAGCGGCTCCCCGCCGCGCACCAGCCGGGCATTATCCGGGTCGATGAATGAGGGGTCCATCCCGAACAGGGAATCGAGGTACAGGGCGCCGATATAACATTCGCCGATGGCCGGGTTCTTCAACTCGATCTTCAGCCGGAAGGCCGGCTGTTGCTCGCCCCGGTAAGAAAATACGGTTTCGGCGTCCGGCGCCAGCGGAAGGGTTTCCGCGGCAAAGCCGTCCCACTCTGCCATATTGCCCCGGTTGAGGGCTGTGCCTTCAATCCGTTCCAGCGTAAAGGCAAAATCATCCCGGGACAGCTGCGCCCGTTCGTTCTTCAGGTCGGCAACGCCGATCCACCGGGCCACCAACGCTACATCGTTCAGGAAGCCGTCGGCCTCCTTCCGCCGCATGAACAGCGGCAGGTCGCTGCCCGGCCGGGTCAGCGCGTAGGCGCCTTCGCCCGTCAGCCGGACGAGGTAATCCGGGGCGGAGGCGCCGGGACTGAAGTCTATGGCAAAATGGTTGTAGGCACCGGTAAGATAAGCGGCTTCCAGCGCCGCGCGCGGCGAAGCAGCGGCCTGCAGGTCCGGGGAAAGCGCGATGCGCAGTTTCGGGGCGGCCATCCGCACCACCACTGCGCGCAGCGACTCATCGCTTTGCAGCGCTTCGGGAATGGCGCTCCCATCGAGCACCGAGGTCAGGGCGCCAACTTCGGTTACCGTTATTTCGCCGGGCAGGCCCGTGATCCGTACCGTGGTCGGCGAACCCTCTGCGGAGGGGTAAATATGATGCAGGGCACCGCCGTAGAGGGTCCACCGGCCGGCGCCAAAATCGTAACGCACTTCAAAGGAGGGCTGGTAAGGACGGACCCCGCCGCCGAGGAAGGGAAGGTCAAGATCAACCGGCTCCCGGGCAAAGGCCACCGGGTGCTGCTGGGTGGCCCGGTTGCTCACCGTAACCGTCAGCCCCTGTACCAGCTCGCGGTACGAGCGGGCCGTGCCGCCGCTGCGCAGTACGTCGACCAGCTTGGAGGTAAACAGGCCGCCGAGGCTTGACTCCTGCGCTTTCTCGGCATCCTGCGCGGCCGCCAGGTGTACGTACCGGGCCACGCGCACGCCCGCCTTACCGTCCTTTACTTCATAAAAACCCGTGTCATAGCCGAGGTATTTATGGAACGGGATGCGGCTGCGCGAAGAAGGAAGGTGCCGGTACCGGATGCCGCTGTCGCCCGCCTCGATCGCCGCGCGGGTGTTGTTGCCCGAGTGGCAGCAGTCCATGATCAGCAGGCAGTGCACGTCCTTCCCGTCCAGGGCGTTCCAGAGAAGATAGGCCAGCTCTTTATCCATGATGTCG
>DATAGL010000295.1:0-7301 GCA_036263755.1 Chitinophagaceae bacterium
ATCCCGAATTCCGAAGGTCCCTGCATCAGGGTGTATATAGCGGCATTGGCATGCTTGAAAGTACGTTTCACGGGGTCGGGCCATTCTTCGAGCCGGCAGAGGTGCTTCCGGTAAAAATGAGGGAGCAGCAGCTCCATGTACCTTGGGTTGGAATAATCACCCCGCCGCTCGATGTCCTCGATCGAATCCACCACGGAACGGTCCATGCCTTTACGCAACACGTTGATGTTGTACTGGTCATAAGCGGGCGCCGACGCCATCATGTTGCAGATGATCAGCCCCTTCAGGTGTTGCTGGTATTTCAGGGCGTATTCCAGGGCCAGGATTCCGCCCCAGGAGTTGCCCAGCAGGAAGAAATTGTCCTTACCCAGCCCTAAAGCCTGCCGTACCTGCTCCACTTCCTCCACAAACCGTTCGGTGGTCCACAGGCTGCTGTCGGTTGGCTGGTCGGAATAATAGGAACCCAGCTGGTCGTACTCGTAGAATTCAAAACCTTCCTGGGGGAAGAATGATTCAAAGGCTTCCATATATTCGTGCGTCATGGCCGGTCCGCCGTGCAGCAGCAACACCTTGATGCGCGGGTTGTTGCCGAAGCGCTTTGTCCATACCCGGAACGTGCCCTTTGGGGTTTGGACCGGGATCATGCGGATTCCGGCGGTGCGCACCCCGGTATCGCCATACTGGAAATAAGTACGCGTGGTGACGGCCGAAACGCCGGGAGGGAGGGTTTCGGGAGTACCGGAAGGGGTGTTGCAGGCGGCCCAGAAAAGCAGGCAGGCCAGCAGGTAACAGTTTCGCATGTGCTGAACGGTAAATGAAGTTTCCGGTGCCGGAGCGGTCGGTCGGCACCGGAAACCAAATGTACTGTTCCTCCCGGTCAGGGAAAAAAGGTTTTATGGATCCGGCGGGGCTGCGGTCTAAAACAGGGTTTCGCGCAGAGCTAAGGAGAAAAGGAGCTAAGGACCTTTATCAGCTTAATCAACCAATCAACTATTCAACAAACTCCCAATTCCCAATTCCCAATTCCAAATTCCCAAATACCGATATCCATCCCCGAAAATCAGCCGCTAAGTATCCCATTTATTGGTTACTTTGATTTTCAACACAAACATGAGAACATTACTGATACCGGCTGCCCTGCTGGCAGCCTCCGGCCTTTGCGCCCAGAGCCGGACCGATTCGGTGCAGCTGCTCCGCCAGACCGCTTCCCTGTACGACCTGCGCTTCACCGAAGCCGAAGCCGACTCGATGGTGGAAGACATCAGGGATTATGGTGCCTCCATCCGCACCCTGCACCAGAAACTGCCTTCCAACGCCCTGCCCTACCCCTTTGGCTTTGATCCCGCCCCCGCAGGGTTCACCGTTCCGCAGGGCGGGGAAAAGATCAACTGGATTCTGCCGAAGGCCACGCTACCGAAACGGAAAACGGACCTCGCTTTCTATTCGGTGGCCCAGCTTGCTGCACTCATCCGCGACCGGCAGATCACCTCCGAAGCCCTGACGCGCTTTTTCCTGGACCGGCTGAAAAAATGGGATGACTCCCTGCATGCCGTGATCACGCTGACCGAAGACCTGGCCCTGCAACAGGCCCGGCAGGCGGATGCCGAGCTCAGGGCCGGACGTTACCGCGGCCCCCTGCACGGTATCCCTTACGGATTAAAAGACCTGTTTGCGGTAAAAGGCTACAAAACCACCTGGGGCTCCACGCCGTATAAAGACCAGGTACTCGAAGACAACTCCTTTGTATACGAGCAGCTTACCAAAGCCGGTGCCGTGCTCTGCGCGAAGCTTTCGCTCGGCGCCCTGGCCTTCAACGACCTTTGGTTCGGCGGACGCACCAATAACCCCTGGAACCTGCGCCAGGGCTCCAGCGGTTCGTCGGCCGGCTCAGCGGCGGCCACCGCAGCAGGGCTTCTGCCCTTCGCTATCGGTACTGAAACCTGGGGCTCGATCGTATCGCCTTCCACGCGCTGCGGGGTCACGGGGCTGCGGCCCACGTTCGGGGCCACGAGCCGAAGCGGGGCCATGGTGCTGAGCTGGAGCCTGGACAAGGCGGGGCCGATCTGCCGGTCGGCCGAGGATTGCGCGATCGTATTTGCCGCGATGAAAGGCACCGACGGCAAAGATCCCTCGGCCCGGAACTATGCGTTCCGTTACCAGCCGAAGGCCCTGCGCACGATGCGCATCGCGTATGCCGAAAATTATTTCCGCCGCCTGCCCAAGGACGCCCCCGAATGGGGCGTGCTGCAGGTCTACCGCGACCTGGGTGCCACACTGACACCGGTCACCTTCCCGGATTCGGCACTATATGCCAACGACATCATGAGCCTTGTGATCGGTGCGGAAAGCGCCGCCGCCTTCGACGAACTGACCCGTACAGACCGTGATACGCTGATCGAGCGGCAGGACAAAGGCTTCTGGCCAAATATCTTCCGGGGTGCCCGGCTGATACCGGCTGCCGAATACATCAATGCCAACCGTCACCGGTATGCGCTGATCGATACCGTGAATGCGTTTATGAAACAATGGGATGTAGTGATCGTGCCCACCTATGCCGGCAACCAGCTGGCGCTGACCAACCTGACCGGTCACCCGGTGGTGGTGCAGCCCATCGGGCTCCATGCGGGCAACAACCCCTTGTCCATTACGCTGATCGGGAACCTGTACGACGAAGTGTCCATTCTGCAGGCGGCGAAAGCTTACCAGGAAAAAACAGGGCATCACCTGATGCGTCCTCCCCTTTTTGACCGGGACTAAAGGCGTACACCACATGAACAAAGGACTGCTGTTCTTCCTGCCTTATCTTTTGCTGTGCACCGTTTTCCTGTTCCTGTTTCCGGAGGTGGAAATATCCGCAGCAAGGCCCGCCGCTATCGGCAACGGCAGGCTGTGGCTCACTTCTTACGAACCGCTGGCCTGGGGGCTGGTGGTCCTGCCGTTGCTGCTGTTTTCCCTGGGAGCGGGCCTGGATTACCGGAAACGAAGAGGGTTTCCGCTGTTCGGCCTCACCCTGCTGCCGGCAGCCGGAATCGCTTTATGGTTGTTGCTCCCGGAAAGCGGCGCCATGGCCGGCTCCTGGCCATCCGGAGCCGGTGACCGGGAGGTATTCCATTCGGTGACCGAAGGATTCCGTTTCGACTGGAGACTGCTGCTTATAATCTTTCTTTTTTCGCTTACGGCTTTTTTTTCCGCCATACGGCGGGAACGCCGTTACCGCACGATAAACTAACATTATGATCCGATCGCTTACCTGGCTGCTGCACCGCCTTCCATTCCTTGCCCTCCCGGCACTCCTGCTGACCGCCTGCAAAGGAAAGCAGGAGGTGGATCTTTTAATTTTTAACGCCACCCTTTACACGGTGGATTCCGCTTTTTCCAAAGGGGAAGCCCTGGTGGTGCGCAGCGGACGCATTGAAGCAGTGGGTACGGAAAAAGAACTGCGCAGCCGGTACGAGCCAAAGGAAACGATCGATGCCGGCGGAAAATTCCTGTACCCCGGCCTGATCGATGCCCATGCCCATTTTTATAGCTACGGCCTTGGCCTGCAAACCGCCGACCTCGTAGGCACCCGCAGCTGGTCCGACATCCTGCAGCGCCTCCTGGATTTTGCCCGGAACCACCCGGAAGGCTGGCTCGTCGGGCGGGGCTGGGACCAGAATGACTGGGAGGAAAAAAGCTTTCCCGACCGGAGGTCCCTGGACTCGCTCTTTCCCGGCCGGCCGGTGCTGCTGTCGCGCATCGACGGCCATGCCTCCATCGCCAATGAGGCGGCGCTGAAAACCGCCGGCGTGCAGCCGGGCCAGCAGATCACCGGCGGCTCGTTTGAAACGGTGAACGGCCGGCTCACCGGCATCCTCATCGATAACGCGGCCACCCTGCTCGAGTCCAAAGTACCTCCTCCCTCGGCCGACCAGGTACGTGCTGCCCTGCAGGCCGCCCAGCGGAATTGTTTTGCGGTGGGCCTGACCACGGTAGCCGATTGCGGCCTGGAGTATCCTGCCGTGGAAACGATCGACAGCCTGCAGCGTACCGGCCAGGTCCAGATGCGCATTTACGCCATGCTCAGCGATGCCCGCCAGAACTACGAGTACCTGTTCCGCAAAGGCATCATCAAGACCGACCGGATGCATGTGCGGTCCTTTAAAGTGTATGCCGACGGAGCCCTGGGTTCGCGGGGCGCCTGCCTGCTGCAGCCATACAGCGACAGGCCGGGATGGTCCGGGTTCCTGTTGCAGCCTCCTGCGCATTTTGATTCGGTGGCCCGGATCCTGTACGACAAGCCGTTCCAGATGTGCACCCATGCCATTGGTGATTCGGGCAACCGGGTGGTGCTCCAGACCTATGGCCGGTACCTGAAGGGAAAGAATGACCGGCGCTGGCGAATCGAGCATGCACAGGTGGTGGCCCCGGAAGACTTTGCCCTGTTCGGCCGGTATTCGGTGGTTCCCTCGGTGCAGCCCACGCACGCCACTTCCGATATGTACTGGGCCGGTGAGCGGCTCGGCAAGGACAGGGAAAAAGGGGCTTATGCCTACCGCGAGCTCCTGGAGCAGAATGGCTGGATTCCCCTGGGCACCGATTTCCCGGTAGAAGACATTTCACCGTTCAAGACCTTTTTTGCGGCCGTAGCCCGGCAGGACGCACTGTCCTGGCCGCAGGGCGGGTACCAGCCGCAGAATGCCCTCAGCCGCCAGCATGCACTCCGGGGCATGACCATCTGGGCGGCCCGCAGCCTGTTCGAGGAGGGGGAAAAAGGCAGCCTGGAAAAGGGGAAATGGGCGGACTTCATCCTGCTCGACCGCGACCTGATGACAGCGCCCCTGTCGTCCATTCTGGAAACAAAGGTTTTGGCTACATTTATCGGCGGAAAAAAAGTATTCGCTCAAAACTGATCCCATGCGTCCATTTCTATCTCTTGTTTTACTCCTGACCTTGGCGACTTCCTTCGCCCCGCAACCGGCCCGGAAAAAGATCGTATTCTTCGGCGACTCCATTACTCAGGCCGGCGTGCAGCCCAAAGGGTACATTACCCGCCTGCAGGCGCTGCTGGCCGAAAAAGGGAAAGGCGACCAGTACGAACTGCTGGGTGCCGGCATCGGCGGCAATAAAGTGTACGACCTGTACCTGCGGGTAGAAGACGATGTGTTGTCGAAAAACCCAGATGCGGTGCTGATCTGGGTAGGCGTGAACGACGTCTGGCACAAGCGCACCTCCGGCACGGGTACCGATGCCGATAAATTCGAGCGCTTTTACCAGGCCCTGATCAAAAAGTTCCGGGACCGCAACATCCAGGTATTCATGGCTACTCCGGCCGTCATCGGTGAAAAAACGGACTTCTCCAATGAGCTGGACGGTGACCTGAACCGTTATTCCGGCATCATCCGGAAAGTGGCGAAAGAAAACAACTGCACGCTGGTGGACCTGCGCAAAGCTTTTCTCGATTTTAACCTGAAGAACAACCCGGAAAACAAGGAGCAGGGCATCCTCACTACCGACCGCGTGCACCTGAACGAAGCCGGAAACAACCTCGTGGCCGATGAAATCCTGAAAGCGCTGACACCAGGGTTTTTTGCGAAGTAAGGGGCTTGTGAATGTACGATGTACGATATACGATTGACGATTAAACGGCTGCGGCTTTGCGCTTCTTTGCGACTTTGCGTGCTACCAGCCGGCAGGCTGTAGCATGTTCCTCGGCTTCTGATCCGATTGTTTCCGCAATTATTTTTCTTATCAACCATTCAACCTGGTAACTTTTCACCTGCTTCTAAGGAAAACCCTTACCCCTACGGCATTTCCTGCCTGCCGGCCCGGGAATTGCCTTACCTTTGCCGCTACTACCGCCATGATCCGCATTGCCATTTTAGACCTGTATGAAGGCCAGCCCAACCAGGGCATGCGCTGTCTCCGGGAAATCATCAACCAGTGGAGCGAATACCACCACCTGTCCGCAGAATGGGAGGAATTTGACGTGCGCGCCGGCCTGCAGGTGCCCGACCTGTCCTTTGACATTTATATTTCTTCCGGCGGCCCCGGCTCCCCGCTCGACAGCGAAGGCTCGGCCTGGGAGCAGGCCTATTTCAACTGGCTGGGTGCCGTGGAAGCCTGGAACCGCCTTGGTCAGGGTCCGCGCAAACCGGTATTCCTCATCTGCCATTCCTTTCAGCTTGTATGCCGGGCCTACGGTATTGCCACGGTCAACCGGCGCAAGTCCACTTCCTTTGGCGTTTTTCCCGTACACCTTACGGAAGAAGGCCGGAACGAGCCAGTATTTGAAGGCCTGCCGGATCCTTTCTATGTGGTGGACAGCCGCGACTGGCAGGTGGTTCAGCCTGACCATGGTGCTATTGATGGCCAGGGTGCAAGGATCCTCTGCATTGAAAAAGAACGGCCGCACGTACCCTACGAGCGGGCAATCATGGCGCTGCGCTTTAATGACTGGATGGTGGGCACGCAATTTCACCCGGAAGCCGATGCCGTGGGCATGAGCCTGCACCTGCAGACCGAAGACAAAAAGCAGACGGTCATCGAAAACCACGGGGAAGAAAAATGGAAAAGCATGATCGAAGGACTCAACGACCCGGAGAAGATCATGTGGACCTATGCCCATATCCTGCCGAACTTTCTTAACGAAGCGGTGCAGCAGATCAAGGAACAAAGCGTCGGATACTGAAAGCCGAAAGCCGGTTTTCCGTTGAAGCCGCTTCCTGTGCGTATGGCTACATTATCCAGGTCGTTCGATGGGCGAGCATTGCCGGCGCGACCGCATGTTCAATACTCTTCCCGTTGACCAGCATCGTGACCCGGTAGCACTCCCATTGAAATTACCAGAAGATTACAGGGTAAGTTTTATCAGCCGGTTGTCATCGGCTGCAATAATCCAGTTGTAAAGTTTCAGGGAAAGTCTTACCGGATGACCTGAGCGGTAACACGTTCGGGAAAGCACATAAAAAACGGAGGAAAAAAGACGCAATGCTTTCACCAAGTATTGGCTCGTGCTTTTGAAATTGGCGCCGCCGGGCAGGAAAACAGCTACTCACTTTCATACTCACCCGGCCCTGCAAAGGCCGCACCTCCGGCAGGGGAAGAAAAAGTCCCTTCCCGTGTGGGATCGGTTTGCCGGACAGCACATCACCGGTTTCTTTATGGCCTCAATAAGCCCAGGCCGTATCGGCGCGCAGCTCGATCGGAAGGGCTTCCGGGTGAACGATCTTCTCGGCACGTTCCATGCCCGCTACATCTATACCGTCGCTCGTGGCCGACTTCGAACAGGAAACCAACAGGAAACCAACCAGGAGCAACAT
>DATAGL010000296.1:0-1952 GCA_036263755.1 Chitinophagaceae bacterium
CCGTGGAAAAAGCCCTGCTCGCGCTGAAATCGGCCCGCAGCCTCTTCCTGCCTACGGTCTCCTTCCAGGGCGGGTACCAGATCGGTGAGGGGGGACGCAGTATCGACCTGCCCATCGGCGATCTCCTGAACCCGGTATACCGGACGCTGAACGAACTGACCGGCAACCCGGGCAAGTTCGGTACGCTCGGCAACGTGGACCAGGATTTCCTGCCCTTTAATTTCCATGATCTGAAGGTGCGCACCACGGTGCCCATCCTGCAAACCGATCTCCGGTACAACCGGGAGCTGGAATCCATCCGGTCCGACCTGCAGGCAACCGAGCTGGAACGGTATAAAGCGGAGCTGACCCGCCAGGTACGCATCACCTACTTCCAGTACCTGGCAGCAGGGCAGGCCGTGGCCGTCCACCGCAGCGCGCTGCAGCTGGCCGAGGAAGGCCGGCGTACCAACGAGCGGCTGCTGGCCCATGGCAAGGGACTGCCTTCGTACGTACTGCGTTCGGCTTCGGAAATCGAAGGCATCCGGGCCCGGATCCATGAAGCTGAAAAGAATGCGGAGAACGTGCGGCTTTATTTCAACTTCCTGCTCAACCGCGATCCCGGGGCCGCCATCGATACAGCCTTTAATGGGGCAGCGGCCCTGCAGGAGGCGGCCCGGCTCCTGCTGCCCACGCCCGATGTATCGGGGCGCCCGGAGCTGAAAGCGTTGAAAAGCGCGGAGGCCCTCCAGCATACGGCCGTGCGCATGCAGGAGCGGTTCCGCACCCCCCGCATCAGCGGCTTCCTGGACCTCGGCACGCAGGCACAGGGTTTCAAGTTCAACCGCCGGAGCCGCTATTACTTTGCCGGCCTTCAGCTGGACGTTCCCCTGTTCACCGGCCGGCGCCACCTGATGGGCATCCGGCAGGCACGGCTTTCTGCCGAGCAGTCCCGCCTGGAACGCGAGAGCGCTTCCCGCCAGCTGGCCACCACGGCGGCCCAGGCCCGTAACGCACTGGCCACGGCCTGGGAACAGTACCGTTCGTCCGGTGCCCAGCTGGCCTCGGCCCGCAGCTATCACCAGCTGATCGACCGCGGCTACAGGGAAGGCGTGAACACATTTATCGAGCAGGTCGATGCCCGCAACCTGCTGACCTCCGCCGAACTGCAGCAGCGGCTGCATGAATTCGGCGTGCTGATCGCGGCTGCCCAGCTCCAATTCGAAACCACTTCCACCCACCCCTAAAACCCAACCAGCATGAAACAATTGCTTTTTTCCAGCAGCATCATAGCCCTGCTGTTTTTTCTGCCGGCCTGCACCTCCTCGGCCCGCGAAAACAAATCGATTCCAGAAGAAGTGATCCCGGTAAAAACCCTCCCGCTGCGCAGCGAGGAAGTGCAGCAGCCGGTGTCGGCATCCGGCCGGTTCACTACGGAAGACGAAACCTTTCTTTCCTTCAAAACCGGCGGCATTGTGCAGCAGGTTTATGTGAATGAAGGCGACGCCGTGCGGCGCGGCCAGCTGCTCGCCACCCTGCAGCTAACCGAGATCGATGCCCAGGTGCAGCAGGCCCGCTTCCAGTATGAACGGGCCGAGCGTGAATACCGCCGGTATGCCAACCTGTACCGCGACAGTGTGGCCACGCAACAGCAATGGCAGCAGGCCGCTACCGATATGCAGATCGCCCGGGAGCAGCTGCGCTCGGCTTCGTTCAACCGCAATTATTCGGAGATCCGTGCGACCGGCGATGGCTATGTGCTGAAAAAGCTGGCCAACCCGGGGCAGGTAGTAGGGCCGGGTACGCCGGTGCTGCAGACAAACGGCGCCGGCCGCGGGGGCTGGATCCTGAAGGCCGGTATCAGCGACCGCGAATGGAGTGCCCTGAAGATGGGCGACCGCGCGGTGGTGGAAACCGACGCGCAACCCGGGAAGCAGTGGAACGCTGTTGTGCTGCGCAAGTCGGAAGGCATC
>DATAGL010000297.1:0-4042 GCA_036263755.1 Chitinophagaceae bacterium
CTACCCCGCTGCCTGCCTTTACAAGGAACGAATCGGCATGGCCGTGGTAACAGCCTTCGAACTTGATGATCTTGTTGCGGCCGGTATAGCCGCGGGCCAGGCGGATGGCGCTCATGCAGGCTTCGGTGCCCGAGCTCACCATACGGATAAGATCCACATTGGGCACCATGCTTTTGATCAGCTCGGCCATTTCAATTTCCAGCTCGGTGGGCGCACCGAATGAAGTGGAATCAGCAGCCTTGGCCGCGATGGCTTCCACCACCGGTTCCCAGGCATGCCCGAGGATCATGGGGCCCCAGGAATTGATGTAATCGATATAGCGGTTGCCGTCGGCATCGTACAGGTAGGCCCCCTTGGCCCGCTTCATGAACAGCGGTGTGCCGCCCACGCTTTTAAACGCCCGCACGGGAGAGTTTACGCCACCGGGAATAGAGGATTGGGCGCGTTCGAACAGTTCCTTGCTTCTCGAGATATCATTCATTCGATGTACGATTTATGATGTACGGTGTATGATGTGTTTACAGGCCGGTAGCTATCTTTCCCGGGACGCTTGGTTGCACGCAAAGGCGCGGAGGAGCGCAAAGACGCAATGCCAAACCCTTTATTACGGATCCTTCTTATCAACGAATCAACGAATCAACGGATCAACTGTTCAACTCCAATTCCCAATTCCCAATTCCAACCAACTAACTCCCCAACAGCCTTACAGCATCCCGCGCAAAATACGTGGCGATGAGGTCGGCGCCGGCCCGCTTGATAGCGGTCAGGCTTTCGAGGACGGCTTTGTCCTCGTTGAGCCAGCCCATCTGCGCGGCGGCTTTGATCATGGCGTATTCTCCGGATACGTGGTAGGCGCTTACCGGTACGTCCACGCTGTCTTTTATTTCACGGATGATGTCAAGGTAGGCCATGGCCGGTTTCACCATCACGATATCGGCCCCTTCCTCCACATCGATGAAGGTTTCGCGCAGGGCTTCCCGCCGGTTGGCGAAGTCCATCTGGTAAGTTTTCTTATCTCCGAAACCCGGCGCCGAATCCAGCGCGTCGCGGAACGGGCCGTAAAAGCAGGAGGCATACTTGGCGCTGTAGCTCATGATGCCCGTTTTTGTATGGCCGCTTCCTTCCAGTGCCTGGCGGATGGCCCCGATGCGGCCGTCCATCATATCGGAAGGTGCCACAAAATCAGCTCCTGCCTCCGCATGGCTTACGCTCATCAGGGCCAGCACTTCCACCGTGGCGTCGTTGGCGATCTCGCCGTTCTCCACAATGCCGTCGTGCCCGTAAGAAGAGAAGGGGTCCAGCGCCACATCGGTCATCACCACCATGCCGGGCACGGCTTCCTTGATGGCGCGGATGCTGCGCTGCATGAGTCCGTCGGGGTTCAGGGCCTCGGTGCCTTTATTGTCTTTCAGCTCGTCCTTGCATTTGATGAACAGCAGCACGCTGCGGATGCCCATGCTCCAGAGTTCCTTTACTTCCGGCACCGTACCGTCCAGCGAGCGCCGGAAATAACCGGGCATGGAAGGAATGGGCGTCTGCACGCCGCTGCCTTCATCTATAAACAGGGGAGCGATAAAATCAGAGGGAGTGAGGATCGTTTCCGCCACCAGGCTCCGGATGGCCGGCGACTGGCGAAGAATGCGGTTGCGTCGTTGTAAATACATGGCGGCAAAGGTATTGACGATTTACGATGTACGGTGTACGATGTACGATTTTGGGATGTTGTTGTAGTTCATGAAAGAGGTTACAAGTTTACAAGTTCACGAGTTTACAAGTCGCTTGATGGGCTTTATCAACTTGTAAACTTGTGAACTTGTAAACTGATCAACCAGCCCTCCGCTCACACCCACTCCCTCGGCTGCAGGCAGGCATCCAGCAGGTCGGCCTCGGGGCTGCCGGGTGCGGGCTGGTAGTTGTATTCGAAGCGGACGGTAGGCGGCAGGCTCATGAGGATGCTTTCGATGCGGCCGTTGGTTTTCAGTCCGAACAGGGTGCCGCGGTCGTGCACAAGGTTGAACTCCGTATAACGGCCCCGGCGGATCTCCTGCCAGTGCTTCTGTGCTTCGGCATAAGGTGTTCCCTTGCGCTGTTCCACGATGGGGATATATGCCGGCAGGAAGGCATCGCCGCAGGCCTGGCCGAAGCCCATCCAGAAGTCGGTACCGCGCTGGTCATCGGCGCGCTTGTAATCATAAAAGATGCCCCCGATGCCGCGGCGTTCGTTGTTGCGGTGGTAATTGACAAAATAATCATCGCAGGTCTTTTTGAACTGCGGGTAAAAGGCGGGATCAAAGCGGTCGCATACGGCCTTGTACGTGCCGTGGAAATGGCGCGCGTCCTCTTCGAACAGGTAGTAGGGGGTCAGATCGGTGCCACCGCCGAACCAGCGATCCGCTACTTCCCCTTTTTCGTTGTAGAGCTCGAACATCCGGTAGTTGCAGTGCACCGTAGGCACGAAGGGATTGCGGGGATGGATGACGAGCGAGAGGCCGCAGGCAAACCAGGCGGCGCCGTCGATCTTCAGGCCGGTGCGCATCGCTTCCGTTACTTCGCCGAACACGACGGAAGTATTCACCCCGCCTTTTTCAATGACAGAGCCCCCGGCCAGCACGCGGGTCCGGCCGCCGCCGCCCTCCGGCCGCTGCCAGGCATCTTCCACGAACCGGCCCGTGCCGTCGCTTTCCTCCAGCCCTGCGCAGATCCGGTCCTGCAGGCTGTGAATGTAGGAGATCCATTGATCTTTAACTGTCATAGCGAAGAGAAGTCAAAAGTTAAAAGGCAAAAGCTAAAAGTGGGCAGGGAAGGCAAAAGTCAAAAGGCAAAACCAAAAAGTGATCCCGCAGAAAATAGGCTTAAAAAAAGTCCGAATAAAAATACTGATAACACTCTGCGGCTTTGCGCTGCTTTGCGCCTTTGCGTGCAACCGCAAACCAAACGCCCCTTCCACTTTTTGCTTTTGCCTTTTAACTTTTGACTTAACCCCGGTATTCCTTCACCGCATCCACGAAAGCGCGGGCATGGTCCACCGGCACATTCGGCGTGATGCCGTGGCCGAGGTTGGCGATGTAGCGCTGGGGACCGAAGGCATCGATCATTTCCTTAACGGACTTCTTGATCTCCGGGATCGGGGCCAGCAGTCTGGCCGGGTCGAAGTTCCCCTGCAGCGTGATCTTGTTGTTGGTGAACTGCCGTGCCATGGCCGGGCTGACGCACCAGTCGATACCGATGCCGGAAGCGCTGCTGTTGCTGAGGTCGGGCAATGCGTACCAGGTGCCTTTGGGGAACAGGATCACCGGCGCATGGCTCTGCAGTGCATCGGAGATCTGGAGCAGGTAGGGCTGTGCATAGGTCTTGAAATCGGCCGGGCTCAGCGAGCCGGCCCAGGAATCGAAAACCTGCACGGTATCAGCGCCGGCCGCCACCTGCGCTTTCAGGTAATCAATGGTGATGTCGGTAATTTTCTGCAGGAGGCGGTGGGCCAGCTCCGGCTGGGTGTAAGCAAACTGCTTTGCCTTGTCCCAGGTCTTGCTGCCCTTGCCTTCCACCATGTAGCAGAGGATGGTCCAGGGAGCGCCGGCAAACCCGATGAGCGGTACCCGGCCGGCCATCTCCTGCTTCGTCAGCGAAAGGGCGTCCAGCACATACTTCAGGCTTTCTTCGGCCCCGTCGGTGCGCAGCGCATCGATGTCGGCAGCGGTCTGCATCACTTTGGGCAGGGAGGGTCCCTTGCCTTCTTCCATCAGCACTTCCACGCCCATGGCCTGCGGGATCACGAGGATGTCGGAAAAGATGATGGCGGCATCCACGCCCACCTGGTCGATGGGCTGCAGGGTGATGGCGGTGGCCAGCTCAGGAGTCTGCACCCGGGTAAAGAAATCGTATTTCGCTTTCAGCTTCAGGTAATCGGGCAGGTAGCGGCCGGCCTGGCGCATCATCCATACCGGCGGGCGTTCCACCGTTTCGCCGCGGAGGGCCCTAAGCAGGAGGTCGTTCTTCAGTTCGCTCATTCGGGATCATTAATATTCGTAAAGTAATCAATAAC
>DATAGL010000298.1:0-5736 GCA_036263755.1 Chitinophagaceae bacterium
TGATTTACGAGGTACGATGTACGGTGTACGATGTAATATTTGCAAAAGCAGGATGTTATTAATTCCGCTTTGCGACTTTGCGATTCTTCGCGCCTTTGCGTGAAACAACCTCAGCGTCATCATCCTTCATCAGTGATAAAAAGAAAGCCTGCTTCCGAATGAAGCAGGCTTATACTTAAAGAAGATTGCCTTAGATATGGGCTTCAATCTTTTTGACAAAGTTGTTCTTTGGCTGGGCGCCTACGAGCTTGTCCACTACCTGGCCGCCCTTGATGAACAGGATCGCCGGGATTGAGGTAATGCCGTAGTTCATGCTCAGTTGCGGGTTTTCGTCCACGTTCACCTTTCCCACGTTTACCTTACCGTCGTATTCGCGCGACAGCTCATCGATGACGGGGCCGATCGCACGGCAGGGGCCGCACCATTCTGCCCAGAAATCCACTACGGTCAATTTATCGGAGCCCAGCACTTCGGATTGAAAATTTGTGTCTGTGAATGCTTTTGCCATGATTATGCGTTTAAATTGATACTTGATGTTGTTCTTCCTGCAAATTTACGTCCAACCGCAATACCCTGAATTGTTGGCAGAGAATGAATGGATTTATGTTAAGAACTTGTTACCACGGCTACTTCCAGCTCGGGGGCCGTTTCCAGGTATTCAATTAATTCATGATTCATTTCAAAGCCATTATCAAGTGTTACGAGATTAATCTTCAGGTTTTGCTTTGGTTCTGACACAATTACCTTCAGTGTCGATTTGCCGGGATACTTCCGGAAATTCTCCTCAAGGAACTCCACCAGGCCGGGTTGCAGGTTGCGCGGATCCACTTCCAGCAGCAGCTGGCGGGTCAGCTGGCGCTTAACGTTCTCCACCAGCGATATCGACGATACCCGGAATTCCCATTCTTCCTTATACATACGTTTATTAAAGGATCCGCAGATGAATACGGCCTGTCCCTGCTCCAGGTAAGGCGTGTACCGGACATAATCATCCCCGAACAGCATCAGCTCGGTCTTGCCGGTATAATCCTCCACGGTGAAAATGCCGAACTTGTTGCCCTGCCGGGAAAGCCGGTGGTTGGCACCCGACACCAGCGTCAGCAGCTTGAAAACCTTTCCCCCCTGGGCCTGCATCAGCGTTTGCGATTCTTTTATTTCATTGAAATCATTCAGGTTCGTCACGCCGTAATGCCGGATCTCGAACCTGTAATGGTCCAGCGGATGGCCGCTCAGGAAGATCCCGGTCACATCCTTTTCGAATTCCAGCTGTGTGGTCAGCGGGAAAGGCGGGCAGTCCGGGATCACCGGGGGCCTGATATCCATCACTGCCGGCAGGTCGCCGAACAGGGTGTTGGAAGCATTGACGGTCTGGGCCTGAACGATGTTCCCGTATTTGATGATCTTCTCCAGGCCGTTTACCTGCTCGCCGGCCGGAATGCAGAAATACTGCGCGCGGTGCAGCTGCGGGAAACAGTCGAAGGCACCGGCATAAGCTAGGTTTTCCAGTGTCTTTTTGTTCACCGTGCGCTGGTTGATCCGGCGGATGAACTCGAAAATATCTTTATACAGGCCGCCGGCCTGCCGTTCCGCGATGATGCTTTCCACGGCGGCTTCGCCCACGCCTTTGAGCCCGCCCAGGCCAAAGCGGATCTCGCCGGCCTTGTTCACGGCAAAGCCTTTCAGCGATTCGTTGATGTCCGGGCCCAGTACTTTGATGCCCATCCGCTTGCACTCTTCCATGAAGAAGGTGAGCTTTTCAATGGAACCGGCGTTGTTCAGCACCGCCGACATATACTCGGCAGGGTAGTGGGCTTTCAGGAAGGCAGTCTGGTAGGCAACAAAGGCATAACAGGTAGAGTGCGATTTGTTGAAAGCGTACTGGGCGAAGGCTTCCCAGTCGGTCCAGATCTTTTCCAGCTTGTCTTTCGGGTGACCTTTTGCCGTAGCACCTTCGATGAACTTGCCCTTCATTTTATCCAGGGTCTTCCGGTCCTTCTTGCCCATGGCCTTCCGCAGCACGTCGGCATCGCCCTTGGAAAAGCCGCCCAGCTTCTGGGCCAGCAGCATCACCTGTTCCTGGTACACCGTGATGCCGTAGGTTTCCTGCAGGTACTCTGCCATTTCCGGAACGTCGTAGCTGACTTCCTCGCGGCCGTGCTTGCGGTCGACATACTGAGGGATATACGCCATGGGGCCCGGACGGTACAGGGCGTTCATGGCAATGAGGTCGGCAAACTGGTCGGGCTTCAGTTCCTTCAGGTACTTCTGCATGCCCGGGCTTTCAAACTGGAAGGTGGCAATGGTTTCGCCTTTCTGGTACAGTTCGTAAGTCTTCAGATCATCCAGCGGAATATTGTCGATCTCGATGGTGACACCGTGGTTCTGCTCGATCATCTCCAGGGCGTTCTTGATGATGGTCAGGGTCTTCAGCCCCAGGAAGTCCATCTTGATAACGCCGGCGTCTTCAATGATCTTTCCTTCGATCTGGGTGACCAGCAGCTCGGAGTCTTTTGCCGTGCACACCGGTATGATGTTCATCAGGTCGCCGGGAGCGATGATGATGCCTGCGGCGTGGATACCGGTATTGCGCACGGAACCCTCGAGGCGCTCGGCTTCGTGGAGCACCTGGCTTCGGATGTCGCTGCCGTTATATATTTCGCGCAGCTTTTTCACGTTCTCCAGGTCGTCGGAACCGAGGCCTTCCTTTTCTTCCAGCGACTTTTCCCCGTCTCTGGATGTAAGTGGTGCCTTCAGTACCCGGCCGAGTTCAATACCCGGCTTTTCCGGCACCAGCTTGGCCAGGGCATTGGATTCCACCAGGGGCAGGTCGAGCACACGGGCCACATCCTTGATACTCATTTTTGCGGCCATGGTGCCATAGGTAACGATCTGGGCTACCTGGTTTTTACCGTATTTTTTAACCACATAGTCGATCACTTTCTGACGGCCTTCGTCATCGAAGTCCGTATCGATATCCGGCATGGATTTACGGTCGGGGTTCAGGAAGCGTTCGAACAGCAGGTCGTATTTGATCGGATCGATATTGGTGATGCCGATGCAGTAAGCCACCGCGGAGCCCGCGGCGGAACCGCGTCCCGGTCCTACAAACACGCCGAGGTCGCGTCCGGCTTTGATAAAGTCGCTCACAATGAGGAAGTAACCCGCAAAGCCCATCGTTTTGATGGTGAACAGTTCGAAGTCGAGGCGCTCCTGCACAGCGGGCGTAAGCTCGCCATAGCGCTGGCGGGCGCCTTCATAGGTCATGTGCTTCAGGAATTCCCACTGGTCGAGGTTGCTGTCGCCATGGATCTGGAATTCTTTCGGTATCGGGAAGGCGGGGAGGAGAATGTCCTTTTTCAGGTTCAGCACTTCCACCCGGTCCACGATCATATTGGTGTTATCGATGGCTTCCGGGATGTCGCGGAACAGGTGTTTCATTTCGTCCACGCCCTTGAAATAGAACTGGTCGTTCGGGAATTTAAAGCGCCGGTTCTTCAGGTTCAGGTCGTCGTTCACAAAGTCGTCGAAGCCGGGCGTGCTTTGCTTTTCCCCCGTATTGATGCACAGCAGGATGTCGTGGGCATTGTAATCATCCTGGTCGGTATAATGGCTGTCGTTGGTAGCGATGACCGGAACCCCGTATTTTTTGGCAAACCGGAGCAGCACCTGGTTGATCTGCTCCTGCTCCTTCATATTATGACGCTGCAGCTCGATGAAGTAGTCTTCCCCGAACCGGTCGAACCACCATTTGAATTCCGCTTCCGCCTTTTCCTCGCTTTCGTGTAGAATGGTTTGCGGCACATAGGCACCGATGCAGCAGGTGGTGGCAATCAGTCCTTCCTGGTACTGCTCGATGAGCTGTTTGTCGATCCGCGGGTATTTGCTGTACATCCCCTCGGTATACCCGAGTGAGGTCAGTTTGATCAGGTTCTGGTACCCTTTTGCATTCTTGGCCAGTAGAACCTGGTGGTACCGTTCGTCCTTTTGTTCCTTGGAGAAGGTTTTGCGGGTACGGTCGGCCACTACGTAAAACTCGCAGCCCACCACCGGTTTCACCTTCAGGGTACCGTTGTCGTTCTTGTGTTTGTGGGCTTCGGAAACGAATTCAAAGGCGCCGAACATGTTGCCGTGGTCGGTGATGGCAATGGCCGGCATGCCCTCCCGAATGGCTTTTTTATAGAGCGAAGGGATCGAGGCAGCTCCGTCCAGGAGGGAATACTGCGTATGACAATGGAGGTGTGAAAACTTCATGGGTTGCTTTAAAATTACGACCGGCGCACCGGCAAATACGTGCTTTGGCTGTTAAAATACGCCGGAAAATTACGAACGGCCGGGTCCGGTGGGTATCATTAAATCCTTGATTTTTAGGCGGAAAGCTGCAAGTTACACCAGACCAAGGCAATATACATTACTAACAAACGTTGAATTTATTCCACAAACTGTGGGAAAAAAGGCTACTTTCGTGAACCATTGTTCCACCTAAAAAAACCACATGCTGAAAAATATTCTATCCACCACTGCCTTTTTATTGATCATGGCAGGTTTCAGCCCGGTGTCGGCTCAAAAAGGTAAACAAGGAAGCGCTGCCTCCGCCAAAAAAGAACTCACTTTCCTCGAAAATGTATCCCTGGAAGTTCCTGCAGCGCCGGTAGATCCCAAAAAAGCAATTCTTGGCATACAAGTTGACAGGCCCGCGCCTGCAGCTACCCGTGACCTGAAGGCGGTTTCTGCCGAGGTGGGCATTGAACAGGCTTCATTCCTGCAGTTGAAATATGCTGTTCTGCTCGATACCGAAGTAGAGCAGGTGCAGAACCTTCCGCTTTTCCGGGCCATCGATGAATGGTTCGGTACCCGTTACCAATACGGCGGTACCAGCAAAAGCGGCGTGGACTGCTCGGCCCTGACCCAATCCCTGTTCCAGTCGGTATACGGGCACACGCTGCCCCGGACGGCCCGCGAGCAATTCGATGCCAGCGTAAAGATCTCGCGTACCGAGCTGCGGGAAGGCGATCTTGTATTCTTCAATACCCGCGGCGGCATTTCGCATGTGGGCATTTACCTCCAGAACAATAAATTTGTTCATGCCTCTTCATCTGAAGGAGTCACCATTTCCGACCTGTTCGATGAGTACTGGATGAAACGCTTCATGGGCGTAGGCCGCCCGGAAAGCACCCCGTCCGCTACATTATTTTCCCAGCCTTAATCGCTTACGCAGCGTTTGCAGTACCGGCTGAATATCGGGCGAAAGCCGGAGCAGGACAGCCGTGCCGGCAAAAAGAAGTACATAAACCGCCGAGCGGATAAAGAGCCCGGACCAGCCTTCCCAGTTCTGTAACGAATAATAGACCAGCAGGAAACAGGCGGCCGCATGCAGCAGTACCCAGAGCGTTTGCCGGGTAAAGGGCTGCAGGTTGTATTTGCGCTTCAGGAAAATAATGCGCAGGGTGTTGTATACAATGTAGGCACCCAGGCTGGACACCGCCGCTCCAATTATACCGATGGTCGACACCAGGAAAATATTCAGGGGGATCAGCAGGGCCAGCAGGATCATGCCGGTAATAAAATCCACCCTCCAGGCCGTTGACGTACCGATGATCTGCGCATTGACGCCGGTGCCCATATCCACAATATTCTTCAGTCCAAGCAGGAAGACCACCCACTTTCCTTCCCGGTAGATCGGGTCGAGCCCGAGCGTATCCACGGCATGTTCGAAGTTGAGCCAGATAAGCGAAAACA
>DATAGL010000299.1:0-6472 GCA_036263755.1 Chitinophagaceae bacterium
GAAAGTGCTGCAGCAACGGCTGAAGATCAAGTGGTCGGCCGGGTGGAAGCGCCTGAATCATGACCTGCACATCGTGCTGGGCTTTTATTCCTGCATCTTCCTGTTCATTTTTGCCTTTACCGGCCTGGCCTGGTCGTTCGAATGGTTCAACAAGGGCATTTACCAGGTGACGAATTCCCCGCTCAAAGCGCCGGAACCGCCGAAAGCCACCGCCCCGGAAGGCGCGGAACGCATTCCGCTGGAGACCGCTTTTGCTACTGCCCGCCAGCGCTACCCGGAAGCGGAGTTCTATAACCTTTCCCTGCCCCGGGAAAAAGACGGGATCTACAATGTATCGGTCCTGCCGAAAAACCCGCCGCATGAATCGGCCACAGATGCCCTGTATATCCATCCGTACGACGGCACCGTACTGGGCGGGCTGCCTTTTTCCCGACGCAGTGCCGGGGCCCGGGCCCGTTCCTATTTTAAACCGGTTCACACCGGCTCCATCTGGGGCACTCCTTCGAAAATCATTGCCTTTATTACCTGCCTGTTCGGTGTTTCCTTCCCCGTCACCGGGGTCATACTCTGGATCAACCGCACGCGCGGAAAGAAGAAAAAAGCACAGCGACCCGTTAAGGAACAGGAATACGCATAAAAAAAGCCCCGGCCTGACCGGGGCTTTTTTTATGCGTATGTTACTGCTTACAGGGGTTTGTCGAGCCGGATGAAGTATACCACGTTCCGGTCCACCTGACCGGTAGCGGGCAGTATTTTGCGGGAAACCGAACCATTTCCCCCATCGGTGATCCCGAAATCATTGTCGTTGCTCAGGGCGATGGTCTGCCGGTCGATCACGGCCAGTCCCTCCGCCTTGTCGTGCGGATAACCGGGAATGGCCTGCATGATATCGGCGGCGAGCACCTTTTGCACCGGATGCACTCCCAGCCCTTCCAGTTGGGCAGGTTCCAGCTGTTCCGCGGTTTTCCCGTTGAACAGCAAGCCGGAGGGCCCGTTTGCCGGATCATTCAGGTTGGTGGCCCCGTTCAGGCTGATCTTGTAGATCCGCTTTACCGGTTCGGCATCCGCACCCAGGAAAGTATCGTCGCGTTCCAGCACCAGGAAGGTCTGTTCGTCTACCGCGGCAATATCCGACACACGCATTCCGGCATGATCCAGTACATAGAGGTATTCCATACTGCGGCCGGTGGTTTGATCAAACAGCACCAGCCGTACGTTACGGGACCCGGAAACGGCCGCGGCATCCGGGTTCAGCAGGGGGCCCTGCATGATGCCGGCCAGGTAACGGCCGCCCGGCGTAGCGGTCAGCCCTTCCATGCCCCGGTTGGGTTTGCGGCGGGCGAGTACCCGCGGCAGGCTGCGCGGACCGGAAAAAGGACTCAGCCGCTCCAGGGTACGACCCCGGGCATCGAGGTGCAGGAGGTGCGGGCCGTATTCGTCCGATACCCAGAAGGTACCGTCGGGCATGGCGGCCAGGCCTTCCGGGTCAATGCCCTGCTCGTCCGGTGCCAGCCGGCGGCCCAGGGTATCGAAGGCCGTTTCGCCCGTTCCGCCTTCCCCTGCAGGATGGGGCAGCCCGGTCAGCTTTTTCCCGTCCCGGTTCTTCAGGTCGATAGTCCCCAGCAGTTCCAGCCCGCGGTCGGTGATGCGGAAGCGGCCGATCCGGGGGGCATAATCCTGTTGCAGGAAGATCTTGGTGTTGGACGAAGGACCATCCACGTTGGGACCCCGGTCTGTCATCAGGTAAAACTCACCGGTACGGCCGGGGACCAGGGCCAGGGCTGAGCCGAAACCGTTCCCGTTTTGCACCACCAGCGAATCCACCCGCACCGAAGGCGGGGTAACCGGGTCGGTGGGCAGGGCACGGGCAGCCATATGGACCGATGTCATGGAAACAAAAGAAAGGGCTACGGTTACGATCTTCATCATATTCAATGGTATGGTGTGGCCAGGGGCCGGTTAACAGTAAAAAGGGGATCGTATAGCTTAAAACCAGCCTGCCGGAAAAGCCGGCTTCGGGGTTGAACACTGCCCCTTTAGATAAGGGGCAGCCGGGCAGGGTAAACGGATCCTCCGGGTAGCAGCAGTAAGGTGTGCAAAGGTAACCCATTCAGGGTTCCGCAGGAAGCCCGGATGGGGGTCAGGTGCATGAATTGGGGGAGCAGTGGGCTGGAGTATCAAAAAGAGGGATGAATTGTAGCCCGGGTCCGGCAAAATGGGACCTCAGGCCTGCCCTGGGTATGGATGCAGGCGGGCGCGGGTCTCCTTCCGTCAAGGCACAGGAATAAAACGGGTTCCAGGATGAAGCAGGCGCTGCAAGCCCGGCTGGTCCGGGTGCGCGCTTCTGATCAAAGTTTTACGGGAAGGGGTGAGCAAAGTTGCCCCGCCAATGCGCCCTTTAAGCATGGGAAGCGCTCGGGCAACAGGTATAAAAAAGAAGGAAAAGCAAAGGGAATGAGCAGGGTGAAAACACAGAAGATTCCGCCGGCAGGATGATTGGGCTTTGGCCCCTCTCCCCTACCCGTTCCGCTGCTGACTATTAGTTCGTGCCGGGAAAACAAAGCAAAAAGGAAATGATCCTTCCTTTCAGCCCAAGGCACTTACCATAACGACGAAAGCCGCTCCAGGAGCGACTTTCGGCATTTTTGGCGTGAACCCGCTGGGACTCGAACCCAGGGCCCATACATTAAAAGTGTATTGCTCTACCAACTGAGCTACGAGTTCATCCCTTTTTGTGATTTGGGAGTGCAAAAATAGGACGCGGCCGCATACGTTCCAAAATTATTTCCCTTCTGTTTTTGATCTTTTTTCAGGGTCTGCAATTATTCGCCCCTGCCGCAGTACGGAGGTTCCGCATTTGGAGTATGTTTGCGCTTCTAATTTGTGTACATGTCCGAGTTTTTCCAGAATAAAGTAGTGGCAATCACCGGTGGCAGCGACGGCATCGGAAAAGCATTGGTGGACCTGGCCCTGAGCCTCGGGGCCAAGGTGGCTACCTGCGGCCGCAGCCACGACAAGCTGTACCAGCTGCAGTCCGAGTATCCCTCCTACCCCCTGCATACCGTTGTGGCGGATGTGAGCAATGAAAACGATTGCCGGCACTTTATCGAATCTTCCGTGAAAGTGTTCGGGGGCATTGATATCCTCATCAACAACGCCGGGATCTCCATGCGTGCCCTGCTGCGCGATGTCAGTACCGATGTACTGCGCCGGGTCATGGACATTAATTTTTTCGGTTCGGTTTACTGCACCAAGTATGCCCTTTCCTCCATTACCGAACGAAAGGGAACGATCGTGGGGGTTTCTTCCATTGCCGGGTACCGCGGACTGCCCGGGCGCTCGGCTTACTCCGCTTCCAAGTTTGCCCTGAACGGCTGGCTCGAGTCCGTGCGCACCGAGCTGCTGGATTCCGGCGTGCATGTCATGTGGGTGTGTCCGGGCTTTACCACTTCCAACATCCGCAATGCCGCGCTCAACCAGAGCGGGCAGGCCCACGGCGAAACTCCCATGGACGAAGGCAGGATGATGTCGGCCGAAGAATGTGCCCGCCATATACTGCATGCGGTCCGGAAAAGAAAGCGCAGCCTGGTGCTCACCTTTACCGGTAAGCGCACCGTGTTCATGAATAAATTTTTCCCTGCCTGGGCCGACCGGCTGGTACGCAACTTCTTTTTCAAAAATGGTGAGCTGGTAAAATAAAAAGGCGGAATATATTTGCAGCTTCCTGTTTTCTTTTCAGGATATTCGCCATTTTACAGCTCCCTCCTACATGCCGTTAATTACCCTGACATCGGATATCGGTCACCAGGACTACCTGGTCGGCGCCATCAAGGGCAGGCTGTTACGGATCAACCCGGAATTCCGGATCATCGACATCACGCATAATCTTTCGCCGTTCAATTACCCGCAGGCGGCCTATGTCTGCCGTTCGGCCATCAAGAACTTCCCGGAGTTTACCTACCATATCGTGCTGGTGAACCTGTTCGAGATGAAGCCCGACCAGATGCTGTTCGCCTTTCACCGCGACCAGTACATCCTCTGCGCCGACAACGGCCTGCTGGGCATGATCGCCGAGGAGCGGCCGGAGATCGTCATCGGGCTTCCCCTGGAAAAAACGGCGATTAAAAATACCCTGTACTGCATCGATGTTCTTGCGAAGGCCATCACCCAGCTCGCCTCCGGCGAGCCTATTTCCCGCGTCGGCACCCCCGATGCCGATTACGTGGAAAAGAACCCGCTGCGCCCCCTGCTCGGGGAAGACTGGATCGAGGGACAGATCATCTTTATCGACAACTTCGAAAACGTGATCGTGAACATCACCCAGGAGCAGTTCGAGCAGCAGCGCAAGGGGCGCCGCTTCAAGATCGTGTTCAAGCGCGACGAGATCATCGAGCGGATCTCGGGCTCCTATGCCGATGTGCCCCAGGGCGAAAAGCTGGTGCTCTTCAATTCGGCGGGCTACATGGAGATTGCCATCAACAAAGGCAATGCTGCCGGGCTTTTCGGCCTGAAAGGCTACACCGAGAAAAACAACCAGGTGAACATAATGATGCAGAACCGGCTGTTTTACCAGACGGTGAAGGTGTTTTTTGAGTAAAGGTTGGGCTGTACGATGTACGATGTACGTTTTTTTCATTAATTATATTTCCGGTACTGGTCCGGAATATAGGATAATCATCCGGGCATTGCGCCACACCGTCCATATACCGTACATCGTACACCGTACATCTTTCCTCCTTCCCTATTTAACTTTTACAGCTCCTATTTTCCCTTTATTTTAGTGGCTTGCCTATTTTTGCGTGTTTCCGGCCAAAACCCCACGGTAGCCGGGACTTAAAAGATCAAACCCCAATATGAATTTCAGAAAAGTAAACAACCTCACCGGCTGGTTCATTTTTGCCGTTGCCTGCCTCACCTACATCCTGACGGCGGAAGCCAACGCTTCCTTCTGGGATACGGGCGAGTTCATCGCCGCCGCCGACAAGCAACAGATGCCCCACCCGCCGGGCGCACCCGTTTTCGTGATGCTGGGCCGCCTGTTCATCGTTTTATTCGGCGGCATGACCAACGCCGCCTTTGCCGTGAACATCATGAGTGCCGTGGCCTCGGCCTTTACCATCCTGTTTCTTTTCTGGACCATCACCCATTTTGCCCGCAAGCTGCTCGTCGGCCTGCTGACCGAGCCGGACTCGAACCAGACCGCCACCATCATGGGTGCCGGCATCGTAGGAGCCCTGGCCTATACCTTCTCCGACTCTTTCTGGTTTTCGGCCGTGGAAGGGGAAGTGTACGCCCTTTCCTCCTTTTTCACCGCCCTGGTGTTCTGGGCCATGCTCAAATGGGAACAGGCCAACGCCCTGGCCGGAGCCGACCGCGCCGCCCGGAACCGGGCCGACCGCTGGATCGTGTTCATCTTCTTTATGATGGGGCTCTCTATCGGTGTCCACCTGCTGAACCTGCTGACCATTCCGGCCATCGTGCTCATCTTCTATTTCAACCGCTACCAGGTAACCCGCAACGGAACCATCGGCGCTTTCCTCCTCGGTTGCCTCATCACCGGCGTGATCCAGGTGGCCGTGATCAAGTGGACCGTCAAGTTTGCCGGCCAGTTCGATATTCTGTTCGTGAACTCGTTTAACCTGCCTTTCTTTTCCGGATTCATTTTCTTTTTCCTCCTGCTGGCCGCCGCCGTATGGTTCGGCCTGCGCACGGCCCAGCGGAAAGGCTGGTCTTTCCTCCGCCTCGGCCTCTGGTCTTTTATCTTCATGATGATCGGTTACTCCACGTACGTGACCGCCATTATCCGTTCCTCCGCGAACCCCGCCATCGACATGAACAATGTCGACAACCCGATGAGCCTGGTGTATTACCTCGGCCGTGAGCAGTACGGCACCGCCCCGCTGGTGTACGGGCCGCATTTCGTGGCCGACTACCAGTACGGACCCGACGGCTATGTGCAGTTTAACGACGGCGACATGAAGTACACCAAAGGCGCCGACCAATACATTCCCATCGGTAAGGACCAGGAACCCAAATTCGCCCCCGAAGACAATATGCTGTTCCCCAGGATCTGGGACCGCAGCAATGACCAGTACCATGCCGAGTTCTATGCCGACTGGCTGAACCTCGAACGGGTACAGGATCCGCAGACCGGCCAGACCCGGTACGCCGATCCCACCTACGGTGACAACATCAACTGGTTCATTACCTACCAGAACGGCTTTATGTACTGGCGGTATTTCATGTGGAACTTCGCCGGCAAGCAGAACGACATCCAGGGCTTCGGCAATAAGCGCGACGGCAACTGGATCTCGGGGCTTTCCTTCCTGGACGACAGGCGCCTCGGCGACCAGTCGCAGATGCCGGCTTCGATCCGGAACAACCCGGCCAGGAACACGTTGTTCCTCCTTCCGTTCGTGCTCGGGATTGCAGGCTGCGTATACCAGTACCTGAAGAACCGGCGCGACTGGGT
>DATAGL010000300.1:0-4020 GCA_036263755.1 Chitinophagaceae bacterium
GCTGATAATTTGCCATCTCCAGAAAATGTGCCATCTTTTGACCCATCAATATTATACCGAACCAGACCAAGGTTGTTTTCTCCTCCGTCAAGTAAGGATCCTGCTACAATCAATTTGCCATCATTTTGTGTTGCCACTGTATTAAAAACTGCCTGTAAAGTCGGTATAAAACCTTTCATTAACCCGTCACCATGAAAAGAACTATCTAAAGTTCCATCGATCTTAAGCTTAGCCAAGCCAATACTAGGGTTACTATAACTTTCTATCCATTGGATTTCAGGTGTGTGGTGGCCAATTGTCCCAGTAACTAATAGGCTTCCATCAGGCTGAACGTTAATGGCCTCCCCAATATCATGTAATGTGAAGTTTACGGTAGCAGATCCATCTCCTGAAAAAGTATTGTCCAATGATCCATCCTGATTAATGCGTACAATTTTAAAGTCATTATGAATCGGCTTATTATAATCTCCATTTATGTACTCAAAATTGTTTGTTGAACCAACCAAGATAATTTTGCTATCCCTTTGTATTTGCACATTATGCCCACCCTCCTTAAATCTATACATATCTAAATATGCACTCCCTTCATAACCGAAAGAAGAGTCTATTGTGCCACTAATCTCATATCTTGTTAATCTGCAATAGGGCTTTTCCATATATGGAAAGTAATTCCATCCAATGATGACCTTGGCATCATCCTGTATTGCAATTGAACTTAATAATGTATTTTTTAAATACTCAGGAGGCCTGTTTTCAGTATGGAAAAATTGATTTTCGAGTGACCCATCTACATCATAAACCGCGAAAAGTATCTGGTATTTCTCGTTTGCGCCAACCACAACAATCTTCCCCTCCTTACTGAAATCAAGCAACTCGGGGTGGTCATTAATACCTCCAAAATCATTAGTCACTATGCCGTCATTTGAAAATGAGTTATCAATAGTGCCATCTGCAAGGAACCTCTTGACTATGAAATCACCACCCAGTGTCCCTGAAACAACGATCCTGCCATCTGCCTGAAAGTAAACTGTTCCCTGTGTAAAACCCAGATCAACTGAATGAATTCCATCCTGGGAAAAGGTATTATCCAGAATGCCATTTGTATGAAGCCGTACAACAGTAAGTTTACTTGATCTAGCTGAAGCCAAAATGAACTTGCCATCCGGCTGTACCTCCATTTCGGTTGCAACTATACCAATGGCATCGCTAACGCCATTTACACCAAAGGAACTATCTACTACACCATTACTGTTGTAACGTAGCAATCTGTTACCATTGAATAACACAACAATTTGTCCATTTGCTAGAACAATTGTTCTTGTATGGTTTTCTGAATGAATATCAGTCGGGCCAAAATCTTCGATAGCCACTCCTTTATTTCCGAAAGTCGGATCGAGGCTTTTAGATTGAGCAATAGATACTGTGCAAAGAAGAATGAATAGGGCAAATAGAATAACTGTCCGCATAGCAGTTGGTTTTGGTAAACAGGAAATGCAGCCAAGGGGCTACTAAAGGTGATTCCCAGAAGTTATGTGGCAGGTAAAGTCGGCAATGGGACTTTGTTCAAAGGAAAAAGGATAGATGATTAAATATACAAATGTTTTATATAGGTAACCCGGCTGCTAAACTACGGAATGAAATGCGGTCCCCTGCTTACATTTTCAACAAGTGCTTTCCCCGGAAGTAAGGGCCCAACGCTAACAAAGGACCCTTCCTGAAATAAATCCTGCCTGGCGGGGCCACGGGGCCGCCTGCTGTCGTTTATTTGTCCCTCCTTTATGAACCAGAAAGCAGACCTGTCTCCCGGACCTCCGGCCACCACCCAGCCATCCACCCGGCCACCCGGCCGGATGAAAATGAAAACCGGCGAATTCATTGCCCTTTCCGCCTGCACCATGACCCTCACGGCCCTGGGCATCGACATCATGCTCCCGGCTTTCGGGGCGCTCCGCGTGCATTTCGGGTTGCCGGCCGATTCCACCGCCCCCTCGCAGGTCATCGTGTTCTTTTTCCTCGGGCAGATGTGCCAGATCGTGTTCGGCGTGCTGTCCGACCGGTTCGGGCGGCTGCCCGTCCTGCGGGTGGGCTTCCCGCTCTACATCGCCGGCGGCATCGCCGCTGCCCTGGCCCCCAGCCTCGGATGGATGCTGGCCGCCCGCTTCGTGGCGGGCGCCGGCGCCTCGGCCCTCATGACCACGACCATTGCCGGCGTGCGGGACCGCTTTGCCGGCGACCGGATGGCCCGCATCCTCTCGCTCATCTTTACCATCTTCCTCTTTACACCGGTGGTGGCGCCCTTCCTCGGGCTGGCTGTTTTGTCCGTTGCTTCCTGGCGGGCCGTATTCGGGGTGCCCCCGCTGGCCGCCTTGATCATTTTTCTCTGGTCGTTCCGGCTGGAGGAGTCGCTCCCCCGCGCCCGGCGCAGCACCCTCCGGTGGCGCAGCACCGGGCAGTCCATACGGGGCGTCCTGCAGAACCGCACCTTCCTGCGCTATACCGGCATCACCACCCTCCTGTTTGCCGCCCTGAGCGCCTACGTGGCTTCCTCCGAATACCTGGCCGGCACCATCTATGGCCGGCCGGAATGGTTCGCCCCCATCTTCGCGGGCATCGGCCTCGTCATGGCCGGGTGCACCCTGCTGAATGCCCGGCTCTCTTCCCGGTACGGCGCGCGGCGCACCATCCGGGTCCTGCTCCTGCTGTACGCGGGCGTGGCCGCCGGCCTCCTGCTGCTCACCTTCCTGCTGGGCGATCCGCCGCCCATGGCGCTGTTCTTTACCGCCGTAGGCCTGCTGATGGCCCTCAACCTGGCCGTGGAGCCCAACAGCAGCGCCCTGGCCATGGAACCGATGGGCGACCGCGCCGGCATGGCCTCAGCGGTTTACGGGACCGCTTTCTTTTTCATCGGTGCCACCCTCGGGTCGGTCATCACCCGGTTCCTCGTCGGGGGCGTCTGGCCGCTGGTGGTGGGCTTTTTTGTCATCGGGCTCGTTACGGTGGCACTGGTGCTCGGCGACCGCCGTCCGCAGTAAAGGCCGCTTTCGGGTAAGCCGCAGCGGGTGGCCGGCCTTTCCGGGGTGATGCCCGGAATACCCGGATTGTGGAGGGAATGGTACAGCCGGAGCGTTCAAGCTTCAACAACGGCTTTGGAACAGGGCGGCATATTTCTTTCGGTAAGGGATAGATCGATCCGAAAAGGATCCGGAAAGAAAGCCCCGTGCCTCGGTTCGTGCGCAGGAAGTGGGAAAGGACGGGGCTTTCCTTCTTTTACGGAACAGGTGCGCAGGGAAGCCGGACATCCGGCCGTCATTGTGAACAGTGAAAACGTGGGTTATGAAACTGAGTGATTTTCTCCGATTGAGCCAGCCCGAACAATTATCCGTTGTCTTCATGGACGGGGTGTTCCTGGGCCACCGCCAGACGGCGTTACAAAAGATCCTCCTCTGCCAGGTCCATGGCTTTTACGTGGAGATCGTGCACAACCGCAAGGAGCGCAAGACCGAGGAAGTGCGCGCTTTTGACGAGGTCGACCGGCTGGAGCCCTACCTCGAGCGGATCGATATCTCCGGGCTGCTGGCCGGAAGTGTCTGAACGCCTTCTCCCCATAGGCTACATAGTCCTTTCTTCCGCTCCCTTCCTTTCCGGAACGACCCGCCCTGCCGGCTTCGGGTGCCCTTTCTTTTATCCTGTTCCGGACCCTCTTCCGGATGCCGGGCATAATTTTTATGTTTGTTGAAGTATATCTTTCATTTCTTCCGTAAGAATTGAACAGGCAATTCCTTTAATTTTATTCTGATTACTGCCATGGTGGAGCGTATTGAGAAAAAAGAGCGGCTGGAAATGCTTCATAAGCGGATGATCGAGGAGATCCAGGATTATGCGATCATCCTGCTCGACATCGACGGCACGATCCTGTCCTGGAACCGGGGCGCCGAAAAAATCAAAGGCTATAAAGAAGAAGAAATCCTCGGGCAGAACTTCCGGATCTTTTACCTGCCTCAGGACCGCCAGGCCGGGCTG
>DATAGL010000301.1:0-1603 GCA_036263755.1 Chitinophagaceae bacterium
CGTCAAACCGTTCCATTTTGTCGGTCTGTACGCTGCGTCCGTGCAGGTCCAGCTGAACGGCGGCATTGCGGGGCAGCAGCAGGCGGATGTCGCCGCTGGAATTACTGATCCGTACCCCACCCGGAGCCGTTTCCAGGGCCACCTGGATGTCCCCACCGGAGGTAGAGGCTTCCAATGCGCAGTTCATGGCTTTGAGGTCAATGGAACCCCCGGAGGTATGGGCTTTCAGCGATCCGGAGATCCGGCTTCCGTTGACCTGGCCCCCGGAAGTGCTGGCCTCAATTTCCCCGCTGAGGTTGCGGAGCTGCAGGGAGCCGCCCGAGGTAGCGAGCTCCAGGTTGCCGGAGCAATCCTCGGCCGTGATGCCACCGCCGCTGGTGGTCAGGTGAACCTCCTGCCGTACATTCTGAAGCGATATGTTGCCGCCCGAGGTGGCGCCTACGATTTTTCCCTGCAGGTTGCGGAGATCCAGGTTGCCGCCGCTGGTAGTGAACTGCTGATGGCCATTGATGCCGGTGAGCGTGATGCCGCCGCCGCTGGTAGTGAGCTTGGTGGAAACAGCCTGCGGTACGTAAAAATGAAAGGAAATGGACAGCCCCTTTTTCCAGTCCATCTGCTGCTGCTTCAGCCGGGCCTTCGCGGTCACCTTGCCTTCCCGTTCGGTGATTTCCAGTTCGTAAAAAGCGTCCAGCCGGGACTGGATCTCTTCGCGGGAAAGGGCATTATTCCCTTTTCCTCCGTTCCCTTTGATAAACACTTCCACACGGGCTTCCCCGGCGCTCCCGCCGGTGACCGTCAGGAAGCCGCCGGACGTTTCGGCTTCCACTTCTCTCAGCGTGGATCCGGACAGGGATTTGGTTTGAAAAGGGGTATTCCCCGTTTGATCCTGCGCCTGCAGGACGATGCTGCAGGTGCTGAACAGGAGGACAAGCAGTGCTTTCATGATCTGGTTTCGTTTAAGTGAAGTGGGAAGAACCTTTATTTGCCGGCTTTGTTCATGTCGGGCCGGTGCTGTATGGCAGTTCTTAAAGAATCCGTCTCCCCTTAGAAAGTTAGTTTATTTTTCCGGCGGCTGGAAGCAGGAATATCTAACCTGAGCAGAAAAGGGATGAGCGGTTGGCAGGCCTTCGGTGTTTCCATATAAATGATAACGGCAGCAAGCCCCGAAATTGTGCCTGTCCTGTATGAAGAAGCGCCATTGCAGGGGTAAACGGGCATGGAGCTTGGGCATCCCGTACGGAACAGGCGGAATGTGGCTGCGAACCATTTACACCAGAGGCGTCTCTGCAATGGATTACCTTTACCCAAAAGGAAATAACCTTTAATGAAGCATCGGATGAATCAACCCCGCGTTTGGGCAGGCCTGCTGGTTTTGCTGTTTGTAGCCTGCGCTAAAAAAGATCCGTTGCCGGAGGGTGAGCCTTTTGCTGCAGACCCAGAAGCTACTGCCGTGCAGCACCCGATACCGGAAGCCTCCGGTATTGCGGACAGCCGGCTCCATCCCGGTGCGCTCTGGGTGCAGGAAGACGGCGGCAACCCGGCGCAGCTTTACCTCCTGGGGCACAACGGGAGCCTGGTCAGGAAAGTATTTATCAAATCGGTG
>DATAGL010000302.1:0-3109 GCA_036263755.1 Chitinophagaceae bacterium
AAACAAACTAAATCCATGTCATGTAAGAATGCACATGAAACATCTTCTATATTCTTTATCATGCTTATATACTTACTATTTACATGCCATGAGCGGATTAAACGGTAATGCAGCATCAGGATCGGAAGGAAAGGAAAGCGGTGTAGAATTTTCTACTCAAGTGAGTAAAGACATGGTGCCAAAAGGAATTTGCAATATGCATCATTGATCGTTTCTATCAGGCACCCACAGCCATTTTTCGTTGCAGTTCGCGAACGATAAACGGAAAAACAATATCAAGCTGCAGGTAGTATTGTTGCAGCTCATCCGGTAGCAGGTCGAAGTCGCGGATCGTGTGCCGGCACTGCTTTGCGCCGCAATGACATTTCATGGTCCAATGACGTTCGAACATTGAGGTGGAGTAGTCCCAGAAGAGTTCCTCGTTTTCACGGATGCGCCTCAGCGCAAACATTTCCATTTGGTCATTGATGCCGCAGTTCGGGGTACAGGAATGATTGGTAAACAGAAAGGGAGGATCACAAAGCAGGTACCGTCCGATATCAATTTGCACAGCATGACTTTCCTGCGCGCCCAGTTTCAGGGTATCTTCAAAATCAATCTCAGGGCCTGTGATCGTGCAGATCACGGCACCTTCCGGAAGCTTCTGCTGGCAGAACAGGCCCCTGCCAAAAGGAGAAGCTTTTACTTCTATGCCATCGCGCAAAAAAAAATTCATGTGGCGAATGCTTTATACCACAGGTACAAAACATATTCCACATGAATTTTTTTATCAATGTGCCTTTATTTAGGCGCGGGCTACTTTCTTTATTTTTGTTTCGGTTTCAACCAGTGCTTCTTCCACAATCGCTTCCACCAAAGCTTCTATTTCATCATTTTTGCGGAATTGAACAGCAGTCCATACATGATCCAAGTTGGCCTGTTCCACGCTTTCATAACCGGCATCCGTAAGTTTGTTCCAGCTTCCTTCGCGGTTCAGATCTGTAGCAATCTTGGAGGTTGCTTTCGGGTAGGCCACCCAAAGCTTTGAATCGGTTTTCAGCGAAGGCATGATGTCGGTCAGAATGGCGTTCAGCTGAATTTCGTTAACAGCGAAAACAAGTGCGAATTCAATTTTGCGTGTTCTCAGTAAGGGTGTCAGATTTTTGGCAAAAGACAGTTTACTGAACTGTTTTTCGATGGACGACGGAAGTCCCTGAATGAGGACCGTCCTTTCATTCTTCAACTGTAATTTCTCAAAAATCGTTTGTGACATATTGATGTTTTAGATTTTAGAATTCGAACTTATAGGGGAAGTACGCAGAAATTCCGTTGAACCGGCGAGCAAAAGTACGAAAAATACCGATGAGAAGCAAGGTTCTACAAAAGAAAAATCCCGCTAATGCTTGATTTAGCGGGATTTTCAGCGGTAAAGTCCGTCCTTATCTTCTGCCCATAGGCTTATAATACTTCAGTGCTTCCGGGAGGTATTTTTCCAGTTGCTCAATCCGGCGGCCTTCAGTCGGGTGCGTGCTCATGAATTCCGGAGGACGCTGACCGTTGGATTGCTGTTCCATCCGGCGCCACAGATTGATGGCTTCCCGGGGATTGTAACCGGCCATAGCAGCCCAGCGCATACCGTAGCGGTCAGCTTCCAGCTCATGCTTACGGGAGAAAGGCAGGATCACGCCTACGGCTGATCCGACGCCATAAGCCTGCATAAACAGGTTCTGGGTTGCCTGAGGCCGGTTGGATAGGGCTACGGAAAGGGCTACACCGCCCAGCTGCTGGGCCAGGCCCTGGCTCATCCGTTCGTTGCCGTGCTGGAAAATGGCATGGGAGATTTCGTGGCCCAGTACGTTGGCCAACGCGGCTTCGTTCTGGGTAATAGGTAACAGGCCTGTATATACAACCACTTTGCCGCCAGGCATGGCCCAGGCGTTGGCATCCTTGTTATTGACGAGGTTGAATTCCCATTTGTAACCATCGAGGGTCTGCTGCAGGTTCTGGCCCCGGTAGTACTGGGTTACCGCAGCTGCGAGCCGCTGCCCGACCCGGCGTACCATTTCCGCATCGCGGTCGGCGGAGGGGCTAACGGTGCGGTTTGTTGAGAGAAACTGGCGATATTCCTGGGTGGCCATCGCCTGTAATTCCTGTTCGGATACGAGTGTGAATTGTTTTCTTCCGGTTACGGGATTGGTGGAACATGCTACAAATGCCGTGATCACCAAGAAGAATGCGGTTATTCTTTGTACCATCTTCTGTTCATTTTCGGCAGTAAGTTCAAAGGTTATACCAAAAAAAGCCAAGAATAGAACAGGAAAATGTTAAGGAAGTCCTTACTTCCGGCGGCCATGGCGGCGTCGGTCGCGGTGCTTGAGGATGGGTACTTTGCTTTCGCTGCCCCGCAGGATGCGGCCGATATTCTTCTGGTGCGTGAACAGAACCAGCAGGGAAACCGAAATGGCGAAGATGCGGTACAGCACCTCCGGCTCGTTGAAAATCACCAGGATAAATATGGGAAAAGCCACGCTGGCCAGAATGGAACTAAGAGAAACCCACCGGGTCAGGAACAGCACGAGCAGGAAAACGGCCACGCAGCAAAGAGCCACATTGGGCTGAATGCCCATGACCATCCCGAAAAGGGAAGCTACTCCCTTTCCCCCGCGGAATTCTGCCCAGACCGGAAAAATATGACCGACCACAGCAGCCAGTCCCAAACCGAGCTGCATATTGATAAGGTAGAGATCGCTGTCGAAAGAATAGGGAAGAAGGAAAGCCAGTTTTACGGCAACGATCGCTTTCAACATGTCCACGATCATCACAAAAGTGCCCCATTTGGAACCCAGGACCCGGTAAGTGTTCGTAGCGCCGGCATTTCCGCTGCCGTATTCACGTATGTCGATGCCAAAGAAGAGCTGACTTACCCATAAAGCGGTCGGAATGCTCCCAATCAAATAAGCTATTACAATCAAAAGGACCTCGTTCATAGAATATTATTGACAGGAAGTTGCAAAATTAGGTGAAAATGGTAAAGGGGGCGAATATAATGCCGGTTTTCCCGGCGTTAATTCACAAACAATAAGGATATCCACCCATTACGCATGAGTCTCTTTTTTAATGCCAGCTCCTG
>DATAGL010000303.1:0-4805 GCA_036263755.1 Chitinophagaceae bacterium
AACCGTTGATGGGAGTTCGAATCTCTCTGCCCGTGCTTACTGGAAGCGTAGTATCGGTGGTATTGGTAGTCGTAGTGGTATTGGTGTAACGAACTGATACTGTTTAGCGGACCAGTACCACTCCTGCTACGGATACCACCAATACTACCTATCATGAATAAAGTATCCAACTACTTCAGCGAGTCCTACAAGGAGCTGGTCGAGAAAGTAACCTGGCCGACCTGGCAGCAGCTGCAGCAGTCCACCATGATCGTGCTGGTAGCTACCCTGCTCATCACCGCCCTGGTGGCCCTGATGGACTTCGGTGCCTCCGGCCTCCTGAATTTAATTTACACATCGTTTTAAGCATGGAAGCAACGACCCCTAATACACAGGAGCCCCAGCAGCCGGAAGTTCCCCAACAGGAAACGAAATGGTATGTGCTGCGGGTAGTGAGCGGAAAGGAACGCAAGGTGAAGGAGTATCTCGATAAAGATATCTCCCGCAACGGCTGGGATATGGTCAAGCAGGTGTTTCTTCCGGTGGAGAAAGTGTATACCGTGAAGAACGGGAAAAAGGTCATGCGCGAACGGAACTACTATCCCGGCTACGTAATGATCGAGATCGCCGACGGCAAGCTGAGCGACGACCTGAAGGATACGATCAAGAACACCACCAACGTCATTCATTTTCTCGGTAAGGACAACCCCATTGCCCTGCGCAAGGCTGAAGTGAACAAGATGCTCGGCAAGATGGACGAGATGGCCGAAGCCGGTGGTGCTTCCATGAGCGAGCCGTTCATCGTGGGCGAAACCATCAAGATCATTGAAGGTCCGTTCAACGATTTCAACGGAACCATCGAAGAGGTGAACGACGAAAAGAAAAAACTGAAAGTAACCGTAAAAATCTTTGGCCGCTCCACTCCGGTAGAACTGAACTACATGCAGGTGGAAAAGCTGAGCTGATCACGCCTATATTTTTTGAAAGCCATCCAAACGGGTGGCTTTTTTAGTATCATCCTTTTTGTATGGCTGCCCGCCTCCGGTTTCTCTTCCTGTATTACCTGCTTTGGGTGCTGCTTTTCCAGGTGGCCCGCGTCCTGTTTCTGGTCTACCATTCCGCTGCAGCCGGCCAGGTGCCCGGTGGGGTACTGGCCCTCGTTCACGTTCATGGCCTGCGTATGGACCTGTCGATGGCCGCCTACCTGCTGATCCTTCCCTGCCTGCTGGCCGTGCTTTCCGTATGGATACCCTTTTTCAGGAGGCCTCTGGTATACACCCTTTATACAGCCATCGTACTGTTGCCGGTACTGCTGCTGCTGGCTTCCGATCTGGAAGTGTTCGGGCAATGGGGATTCCGCATGGATGCGACCCCGCTGAAATACCTCGCCGCCCCGAGGGAGGCATGGGCTTCGGTCAGCCACCTGCCAATCTTCTGGATGGCCCTGCTCCTGGCCGCCGCCTTTGCAGGCCTGCTCTTCCTGTTCCGCCGGCTCATTCGTCGCCGTACCGGAACCGCTTTTGCCGGCGGCCGATGGCAGCAAAAAGCCCTGTCGACAGTAGTATTGCTGGCGGTTACCGCGGCGCTGCTGCTGCCCATCCGCGGCGGGTTCCAGCTGGCACCCCTCAACCAGAGCTCCGTGTATTTTTCCCGGTATCATTTTGCCAACCAGGCTGCCGTCAACGCCTGCTGGAACTTCATGCACTCCCTGCTTAACAAGGGTGCTTCGAATACGAATCCCTATTCCTATTTCGAGGATACGGTGGCCCGCCGCGTTGCGGACAGCCTATACAGACCGGGTCCAGGTTCCTTGCCCCAACTGCTGCGTACCCGCCGGCCCAACGTGGTGCTGGTGATCTGGGAGAGCTTTACCGCCAAGGCAGTAGACAGCACCTGGAAAGGAAAAGAAGTAACCCCTTATTTTAATGCGCTGAAGAAAGAAGGCATTTACTTCAGCAACGTATTTGCTTCCGGCGACCGGACCGACAAAGGCCTGACTGCTATCCTCAGCGGCTATCCCGCACTGCCCAACGGCTCCATCATTCATGTGCCGGCCAAGTCGGGCCGGCTGCACAACCTGGGCCGCCTGCTGAAAGACAGCGGCTACGCGGCATCTTTCTATTATGGCGGTGCGCCGGAGTTCGGGAATTTCAAGTCCTATTTTCTGCAGAACGGTTTCGATCCGATCATAACCGAAGAGGATTTCAGCGGCAAAGACCGCAACTCCAAATGGGGTGCCCATGATGGCGTCGTAGCCGGGCGGATCATCCGGGACCTGGCTACAGCCCGGACACCCTTTTTTACCGGCTGGCTGACGTTAAGCTCACACGAGCCGTTTGAGATCCCCGAAGCCCCGCTGTTTCCCGGCAGCGAACTGGCCGACCGTTTTTACAGCTCCCTTCATTATACCGACAAGGCACTGCAGCAGCTGG
Source organism: Chitinophagaceae bacterium (assembly GCA_036263755.1). GTDB lineage: Bacteria > Bacteroidota > Bacteroidia > Chitinophagales > Chitinophagaceae > Flavisolibacter. Next base: position 2,412 of record DATAGL010000303.1, read on the forward strand.
TGCGGTATTGTGCCCGGCAGCCCTGGTGGAACGAGACCGTAATGATCATCATCGCGGATCACGGTCATCCCCAACCACCGCGCGAGGACCGGGCCGAAAATTTCCGCATTCCGATGCTCTGGCTCGGGGGCGCCCTTACACAGCGGGGGCTGACGGTGGACCGTATCCTGTCGCAGGTGGATTTTGCCACTACTTTTACGCGGCAGCTGGGTTATCCGGAAGGCCTGTTTCCCTACAGCCGCAATGCCTTTGACCGTACAGCACAACCCTGGGCCTTCTTTTCCTTCAACAACGGGTTCGGGTTTCAGCAGCCCGGCTCCACCCTGCTGTACGATCATGTCGGCAAAACCGTGATCCGTTCCTCCGGTAACGCAGGGGCAGCCCAGGTACGGGCAGGGCAGGCGCTTCAGCAGGTTTTTTTCAGGGATTACCTGCAGAAATAAAGGTTTCGGAAACTTTAATTCCTTTTCTATTTGATGAATGGTAACATTTCGCAGGCAGCTACGTTTAATTTCGTAATTACTAGACTGATCCTGTTTATGCGCCCTTTTTTTACCTTCCTGCTGCTGGTGCTGGCCCTTGGCGCCCGTACACAAACGGCCCCCAGACAGCTACCGGCCAAAAAAACCACGGCGGTCATCAAGATCGACGGCAGCCTGGAGGAAGCGGCCTGGAAGGAAGCGGTGCCGGCTACCGGTTTTATGGAATGGCGGCCCGATCCGGGCAAGCCTGAAAACCCGGCCGTGCGCACGGAAATTTACCTTTTATACGACAATACTTCCGTTTATGTGGCCGGCTATTGCCACGAGCGGACGAAAGACAGCATATCCAAAGAACTCGTCGGCCGGGATGTGGTGGGCGTGAACGATTTCGTCGGGGTCATCTTCGATACCTACAATGACAGGATCAATGGTTTCGGTTTTTACGTCACCCCGCTGGGGGAGCAGTTCGATGCCAAATACTCGAGTACGGCGGGAGAGGACGGAAGCTGGAACGGTGTCTGGGACAGCGAATCCCGCATTGTAGCTGACGGCTGGACCTTTGAAATGCGCATTCCCTATTCGGCTCTTCGCTTCGCCAACGGCACGCAGCAGACCTGGGGACTGAACATTACGCGCCGCCGGAACAAGACCGGACAGCAGTATATGTGGAACCCGGTGGATCCGAAGGTAAACGGCTTTATCAACCAGGCCGGCCTCTGGACCGGCATCGAAGAGATCAAGGCACCCGTACGCCTTTCTTTCTCGCCCTACCTTTCTGCCTATGTGAATAATTACCCTGTCAACAAAAAAGACTGGAGCACTTCGGTCAACGGCGGGATGGATGTGAAATACGGCATCAATGAAAGCTTTACGCTGGATATGACGCTGATCCCCGACTTCGGGCAGGTGCAAAGCGATACCCGGGTGCTCAACCTTTCGCCTTTCGAGGTCAGGTACCAGGAGAACCGCCAGTTCTTTACCGAAGGCACGGAACTGTTCAACAAGGGCGATCTTTTTTATTCCCGGCGCATCGGGTCCACGCCGATTCATTACAGCCGCGTCAGTGATGCCTTTACCAACGGCCTGACGGATTACCGGCAGGACGGGGAAGACGTGGTGAAAAACCCTTCCGAAGCGAAACTGATCAATGCCACCAAAATATCGGGGCGTACCCGGAAAGGCCTGGGCATCGGGTTTTTCAATGCCATTACCAAGGAGATGTACGGGGTAGTGACGGATACGCAGAAGGGCGTCCGGAAGATCCGCACCACCCCGATGGTGAATTACAACATTTTTGTGCTTGACCAGACCCTGAAAAACAATTCCTCCGTTTCCCTGATCAATACCAACGTGCTGCGTCATGGCGCCACCTACGACGCCAATGTAACGGCGGCCCTGTTCGACTTCAATAACAAGAAGAATACCTGGAACACTTCGGGCAAGTTCTCCTCCAGCCGTATTTCCAACCCGGATGCGGAGGACCGTGTCGGTTATTCGCATGCCCTTTCGGTCAACAAAACCGGCGGCCGCCTGCTGGCCACCCTGAGCCAGAACCTGGTGGACGACCGGTATGATATCAACGACATGGGGCTGCTGTTCAACAACAATTACCTGGATCATTACCTGTGGGTGAGTTACCGCTGGCTGGAGCCGAAAGGCTGGTACAACCGGATTCAGATCAACGCCAACAATACGCTGAGCCGCCGGTACCGGCCGGGCGATTACCAGATCTTTTTGACGAACATCAATGCCAACGTGCAGTTCAAAAACCTCTGGTGGGCGGGTGTCTTCCTCGGGTACAATGCACCGGGCAATGATTTTTACGAGCCCCGGCAGGGCGGAAGAGTATTCAAAACACCGGGCGCGCCCCGCATCAACATCTGGACGGAATCGAACGAAGCCAAAAAATACG
>DATAGL010000304.1:0-3030 GCA_036263755.1 Chitinophagaceae bacterium
GGCCTTTCCGCTGCTTTCAAAATTGCGGTAGGCGGCAAAAAGCGTGGGGTTGAACTGCGGTACTTCCTGCACCTGCACATTATCGGGATACTCTTCCCGGATCGGGTCGCCGTCTTCTACGGTCTGACCGTACTGGAAGAACTCCTTCAGGTCGGGGGCATCAAAGCCTTTGGCGTGTTCGCGGCCAAAAGAGGTATAACCGCGCTGGCCGGCCAGTTCTTTTTTCTCGTAGCTCAGTTTCACTTCGCCGGGCAGGGCAAAGAACTGCTGTACATATTTATAGAGGTTGGCAATAAGATCGTCGGGGATGCCGTGGTTCTTCACTGCAACGAAGCCCACTTCTTCATAGGCCTTACCCAGCTCCTCAACAAACTTTTGCTTTCGCGAAGGATCTCCGGACCGGAACTCGGCCAGGTCCACAACAGGAATGTTCATACGGAAGATTTGATTAGATAAACGCCGCCAAAATTACAAATGAAGTTGTACACAAAAAATTCTTCCTTGTTGCAGCAGCCCTGCGGGTTTCGGAGGTTGTTCACAGGAGATGTACAATGTATGGTGTACGGTGGGTGATTGCCTTCAGGCTGCGTATGATTTGCGGCAAGAACAGCAGGTGCGTCCAGTAGGAAGAATTCTGCCTGTAACGATATCGTACATCGTACATCATAAATCGTACATATTTTTGCCCCTTCAAACACAACGCATGAAGAACACGCCTTTCACGACGATGCATACTGCCCTTGGTGCCAAGATGGCTCCTTTTGCCGGCTATAACATGCCTATCTCCTATACCGGCATCAACGACGAGCACCAGGCGGTGCGCCGCAATGCCGGCGTGTTCGACGTAAGCCATATGGGCGAGTTCATCTTCAAGGGCCCCGGCGCACTGGACCTCATTCAGCGGGTTACCACCAACGATGCTTCCAAGCTCACGGCGGGCAAGGCCCAGTACAGCTGCCTGACCAACGAGCAGGGCGGTATCGTGGACGACCTGCTGGTGTACTGCATCGAAGAAAACAAAGTGTACATGATTGTGGTGAACGCCAGCAATATTGAAAAGGACTGGAACTGGTTTACGCAGCACAATACGAACGGCGTGGAAATGCACAATATTTCCGAAGCCACCTGCCTGCTGGCCGTACAGGGACCCAACGCCACCAAGATCCTGCAGCCGCTCGCCGATACGGACATCCTCAACCTGAAGTACTACACGTTTGTTAAAGGCCGCTTTGCGGGCGTGGATAACGTGCTCATTTCGGCAACCGGCTATACCGGCGCCGGCGGAGTGGAAATTTATTTCGAGGATAAGGAGGGCGCAGCTGAAAAGATCTGGAATGCCCTGTTTGAAACCGGCGGTCCGCAGGGGCTGAAGCCCATCGGGCTGGCCGCCCGCGATACGCTGCGCCTGGAGATGGGCTATTGCCTCTACGGGAACGACATCGACGATACCACTTCCCCGCTGGAAGCCGGCCTGGGCTGGATCACCAAGTTCACCAAAGAATTTACCGCCAGGGAAATCCTTCAAAAGCAGAAAGAAGAAGGCGTGCCGCGCAAACTCGTGGGCTTTGAAATGGTGGACAAGGGCATCCCCCGCCATGGGTACGAGCTGTGCGATGCTGCGGGTAATGCAATCGGTTATGTAACCTCCGGTACGCAGTCGCCCTCCCTGGGAAAAGCCATCGGCATCGGCTATGTGCAGACCGCCCACGCGGCGCTCGACGCACCGGTGTATGTGAAAGTGCGGGATAAGATCCTGCAGGCGAAGGTGGTGAAGTTCCCGTTCAGCTAGGCTGGTTTAGGGTTTATAATGGTGGTTGGTAGTTTGTAATTTGGGGGCATACTTCCATTCCTTTCCAGGGGGTGAAATGAGTTTGGCGCTTTGGAAAGAAGGTTTCCGGTATTATTATTGCCGATGGGTACGCTGAAAAACCAAAAAATCAACAGAGCTCTGCAATACGGTCCGGAGCAGCGGACCGGTTCCTCACCTGGCCGGCTGTCGGCCCCTTAGCACCTCCCGTATTTCATTAATACATCCTCTATCCTTATATCAATGATCCACCTCACCACTTTTATCGCTGCCCCTGCCGGGCGGGTATTTGACCTCAGCCGCAGCATCGATTTGCACAAAGCTTCCATGAACCGTTTCGGGGAGGCCGCAGTGGCGGGAACTATCACCGGGCTGATCAACGAAGGCGAAACCGTCACCTGGCAGGCCCGCCACCTCGGGAAGGTGCGCACCCTGGAAGTAAAGATCACGAAGATGGAACGTCCGCATTTCTTTATCGATGAAATGGTTCGTGGCGATTTCCGGAGCATGAAGCACGAGCATTATGTAAAACCGGTCGAAAACGGCTGCTTCCTGATCGACCAGTTCCGGATAGAGCTGCCCTACGGGTGGGCCGGCCGGCTTTTCGGCGCCCTGTACCTGAATGGCTACATGGAACGCCTCCTGGCCCGGCGCAACGAAGTGATCAAATCGGTCGCCGAATCCGGGCAGTGGCGCCACTTTCTCGAACGGTGATCCTTTCCGGCGTTATTCTTACGGATTATAAGGCGGCGACAAGGTTCGAACCCCACCTCCCCGGCAACTTTATAGGGGTTTTCCGGTACGCCGGCCTGCCGGTATTCCATTCCCGGCCGTGTATTTCCGTAGGGCAGTAAAAAAAATACGATACGGGTTTTCTTTTTTTACGATACGTGTCTATTTTAGCCGCCGGCAGTTCCCGGACCGCCATAAATCCAAGTACCGATATGAAAGCCAACCTGCTGAAGTTCCTCTGCGGAGCCCTTCTTCCCCTGATTTCCCTGACTGCAGCCGCGCAGTGTGCTTATGTTCCCCTTTCCCTGGCCCAGCGTACCCAAACGGCCCGCTCCATTGCCATCGGTAAAGTGGTGGAACAGCAAACCTACATGCATACTACCGGCCACGTGTATACCCTGAACAAAGTGCAGGTGAATGCTTGGCTGAAATCCGGAAGTACGGCCACGGAAGCCTATGTGATCACGATGGGCGGCCGTTACGGGAATAAG
>DATAGL010000305.1:0-10704 GCA_036263755.1 Chitinophagaceae bacterium
ACCTGGTGGAGCAGATCCTCTGCGACGCCGACCTGTACCATCTGGCCACCGAGGACTTCAAAGCCCGCAGCCAGCTCCTGAAGCAGGAACAGGAAGCACTGCTCCGTACCAAAATTCCGAAAAAAGACTGGCGCCGCAACAACATCCAGTTCCTGTCGAACCATCGGTATTTTACCGAATACGGTCACCAGTTCCTCGAACCGAAAAAGCAGGAGAACCTCCAGGCGATGAACAAGAAAAAGCCCGGCAAGAACGCCGAGCCCGAGGAGGAGGAAGAAATATTTCCTTATCTGCCGCAGGCCGCGCCCCTTACCGCAGCCGATGAAAAAGCCCAGCAGAAGAACACGGAACGGGGCGTGCAGACAATGTTCCGGACCACATCGAACAACCACTTTGAGCTCTCGTCGCTGGCCGACGGAAAGGCCAATATCATGATCTCCGTAAATGCCATCATTATTTCCGTGGTGCTGACGGTACTGCTCGTGCGCCTGCCCTACTACCCGCATTACATCCTGCCCACGGTCATCCTGCTCATTGTGTGCCTGGCGGCCATCATTTTCGCAATCCTGGCCACGCGGCCTTCCGTAAGCGAAGGGCGCTTTTCGGAAGAGGACATCCGCACCAAGAAAGCCAACCTGCTCTTCTTCGGCAACTTTTTCCGCATGAAGCTGGAAGAATACCAGTGGGGCATGAACGAAATGCTGAAGGACCGGGAATACCTCTATAACTCCATGATCAAGGATATTTATTTCCTCGGCGTGGTACTGGCCCGGAAATACCGCTACCTCCGCATTGCCTATACCATTTTCATGTGGGGGCTCATCCTGGCCGTTATCGCCTTTGCCTTTGCCGCTTTAACCGGCGGCTCCACGACGGGCAGCGCGAGTACGGGAGGAGCCATTATTGATTACTAATGGGAATGGAATGTCGAACAGACGAACAGACGATTGAAGAATGATGAAGTGTTGGTTACAAGTGTTTTAAAATGAAGAATGGGGAAGGATGCAGTAAAGTTGCCTTACTTCATCCTTCCCCATTTCTATACTTGTATTTATAACTTTGCTATTCTTCAATCGTCTGTTCGTCTGTTCGACATTCCCTCCCTAATTCCACCAACTCCCGATTCCTAATTCCCCTGCCCCAGGTACTTCCGGATTTCTTCCAAAAGTTCCATCCTGGTGATCGGTACGCCCATGATCTTGTTATAGGCTCTGGCGTCGACGAGGAATTCGGAGCGGATGATCTTCACCAGCTGGCCGTTGTTGATCTCGGGAATGAGCACGGTTTTAAAGCGGCCCAGCAGCTCTTTTAAGTTTCGGGGGAAAGGCCGCAGGTAGCGCAGGTGGGCGTGGGACACGGAATGACCTTCGGCCAGCAGTTCGGCTACCGCGGTCTTGATCACGCCATAGGTGGAGCCCCAGCCCAGCACCAGCACTTCGCCGGTTTCCGGACCATTGTCCAGCTCCTGCTCGGGAATGTACTGGGCGATCTTGTCTACCTTTTCCTGGCGCAGCTTTACCATCAGCTGGTGGTTCTCGGGGTCGTAGCTGACGTTGCCGGTAATGTTTTCCTTTTCCAGTCCGCCGATGCGGTGCTCCAGTCCGGCAGTGCCCGGCACGGCCCAGGGCCGTACCCCTTTTTCATTGCGCTTGTAAGGCTGGAACTTCACTTCCTCGTGGCCCAGTTCGGTCTTGAATTCCACATGGATCGGGGGCAGGTCGGCAGAGGAAGGGTACTTCCAGGGCTCGGCGCCATTGGCGATATATCCGTCGGAAAGAAGGATCACGGGGGTCATGTGCTCCACGGCGATGCGCACGGCTTCGTAGGCGGCCGGGAAGCAGTCGCTGGGCGTGGAGGCCGAAATAACCGGCATGGGGCTTTCGCCGTTGCGGCCGTAATAGGCCTGCAGCAGGTCGCTCTGCTCCGTTTTGGTGGGCAGGCCGGTGGAGGGTCCGCCGCGCTGCACGTCCACGATCAGCAGGGGAATCTCCAGCATGAGGGCCAGGCCCATGGCTTCGGTCTTGAGGGCCATACCGGGGCCCGAAGTGGTGGTCACACCCAGGTGGCCGCCGTAAGCGGCGCCGATGGCGGCCGAAATGCCGGCGATCTCGTCTTCGGCCTGGAAGGTGCGGATGCCGAAGTTTTTATGCTTGGACAGCTCGTGCAGGATGTCGGAGGCGGGGGTGATCGGGTACGTACCGAGGAACAGGGGCAGCCCGCTCTTTACCGAGGCGGCGATGAGGCCGTAGGCCAGCGCCTGGTTGCCCATCACCGAGCGGTACGAGCCGGGAGCGATCCGCGCCTTTTCCACCTGGTACTGGGTGGTGAAGGTTTCAGTGGTATCGCCGTAATTGAAGCCGGCCCGCAGCACTTTCAGGTTGCTGTCGAGGATGTCGGGCTTCTTTGAAAACTTTTCTTCGAGGAAGGTTTCGGTGCTTTTCATGTCGCGGCCGTACATCCAGTACAGGAAGCCCAGCACGAACATGTTCTTCGCCCGGTCCTTTTCCTTCATACCCAGCGGGGTGTCTTTCAGGGCTTCACGGGTCATCTTCGTCACGTCCATGCGGATCACCTCGTAGGCCTCCAGGCTGCTGTCTTCCAGCGGGTTCCTGCCCTCGGGATAGTTGGCCAGGCGCAGGTTCTTCGCATCAAAGCCATCCACGTTCACGATGAGCCGGCCGCCCTTTTTCAGGTGCTTCAGGTTCGTTTTGAGGGCAGCCGCGTTCATGGCCACCAGCACGTCCCAGGCATCGCCGGGGGTGTGGATGCTTTCCGAAGAAAAGCGCAGCTGGTAGCCCGACACGCCCGGAATGGTGCCCTGGGGTGCCCGGATCTCGGCCGGGAAATCGGGAAAGGTGGAAAGGTCGGCGCCCAGAAGGGCCGTATTGTTGGTGAACTGGGTACCGGTCAGCTGCATGCCGTCGCCGCTGTCGCCGGCGAACTTGATAACCACGTCCTGTACTACTTCCTGCTTGCGAACCATGGGGGAAAATTGTGGCGCAAAATTAGGCCAAATCGATGGGATAGAGTGTTAGCAGGGATGTAAAAGAGCGGATTGGTGGTATAGGTAGTATTTGTAGTATTAGTGGTATTGGTGGTATTGGTTTGGATTGAGGATTAAAGCAGGGTGTTTTGTTTGCCGTTTGCTTGTTTGCATGTTTGAAGGCACCTTAAACACTATATTTAAACGACTTTTCTGAAAATCAGTAAACTGGCAGACGGCAAACGAACACTACCAATACCACCAATACCACCAATCCTACTAATACTACTGATCAAAAAAGGCCGCCTCCTTCCGGAAACGGCCTTCACTATAACCGGGGGTTAGTTACTCAAACAGCAGCTTGAAGGTTTGTGCGGCGCCGCCCTTCAGCGGGGTTGCCTTCAGCAGGTAGGCACCGGGAGTCCAGGCGGGGTGCCGGGCGATCCGGTAAGAAATGCGGCCGGCGCCTTTCAGCTCCTGGCGGTACACCACCTGTCCCTTCAGGTTCAGCAGCTCGATGCGGTAATCGGCCGCCGCCCCGTTCAGCAGCACGGTCAGCCCGTCCTTCACCGGGTTGGGGTATACGGTCATCTGGTAACCGGTTCCCTTCAGCACCACCACGTTCGTATAGGCTGTGCTGCCGTCGGCAAAGCGCACTTTCAGGCGGTACTGGGCGGTACCCGGCGCCTTATCGGTAAAGCTGTAGTCGCCCCGCCCGGCGCCCAGTGTGCCGATGGCGGTGAAACCGGACTGACCCGGTCCTTTACGCTCCACCACGTAATCCCGTACATCCGAATCGGCAGGGGTCCAGCTGAGCACATTTCCTTCCGCTTCCGCCCGTCCCTGGAGCCGGACAGCGGTAGGCAGCACCTCGTGGCAGTCGCCCGTCAGCTCGTACTGGGCCAGGCGCACCAGGCATTCATCGTTTACCGACACCTTACAAACATAGGTACCGATCTGCTCGGGCAGCACAAACGGCAGCTCCAGCACGGGCCCGTCGCCCACGTAAACCGAGTCGTCGAGGGTGCGCTTGCGGTACCAGGCGTACTCGGCATTGGGAATGGTATCCACGGCCAGGGTTACGTCGGTATAAAAGCATTCATTGGTGACGGTGATGGCAATGTTCTGCAGGGGCAGCACGCTCACGTCGTTCAGGGTGGCATTGCCGCAGGCGTCGATCGTGCGCAGGCGCACCAGGGAATAGGTGGTGCCGTTATTGATCGTGAACAGCGGGCTCGACTGCACGCCGGTGGCGATACTGGGCGCTTCGGGCATGCTGCCGATGATCTGGTAATTATAAGGACCGATACCGCCGCTGACGTCGGCACCCAGGCTGAAGCTGTTGTTGTCGCACTGGTAGATGGCCGACTGGCCCTGGGTGGGATAGGCGTACGGATGGACCGTGAACGTATCGTACAGCCGGTTCGAACAGTTCTGGAGCGCGTACTCCAGGACGTAGGTGGCCGGCTCCAGGTCGGCAAACCGGTACTGGTTGCCGCTCACTGAAGAGAAGCTCCTGCTGAAGGAAGCATTGTTCTTCCGGATGATTGAAGGTGTGATGGCACCCAGGTTCGAGGTACAGGTCACCTGCAGGTCGCCGGAGCCGTTGAGCCATACCGAGCTCGGGCAACGGGAGGCCGCCGTGATCGTACGGGACACCACCGAGGCATTGGGCGATACAAGGGTGGAATCGGCTGTGCCGCAGTTGTCGCGGCCCACCACCTTGTATTGCTGGCCTGCCGGAAGGGCCGGCACCAGGGCATTCAGGGGCAGCGTGCTGCCCGAGCCGCTGTACACGACCGCACCGGAAGGACCGTAAACGGTAACCGTATAGGGCGCATTGCCCCCGCTGAACTGCACGGCCAGGTTACTGCTGCCCACGGTGCAGGCCCGGGTGGAGGTCACCGTAATGCTGTTGGAAGTGGCAAAGGTCTGGCAGATGCGGAAGGTGGTATCCACGCAACCGTCCTCCACGGTCACGCAGTAGCGCCCGTAAGGGATGTTGGTGAACTCACCGGTGGCGTTGCAGGCGATGAGGTTGTTCAGCGTATCGTACAGGCAGTACTGCGGACTGGTGAGGTTGGTACCGGTAACGCGGGCAGAGAAGGTGGAACAGCCGGCGGCCGTCTGCTGCATCGTGGTGTTCACCGAAGGCACGGCCCGGGCCTGGCTGAAGCAGCGGCTGATGGTGGTGTCCACGCAGCCGTCGGTAGCCCGGATGCAGTACGCCCCGTAAGGGATGCCGGCAAAAACGCCGGTACTGTTGCAGGAAACGAGGGCATTGGTGCTGTCGTAGAGGCAGAACTGCGGGTTGGTCCAGTTGGCCTGACCGGTGACGGCTGCGGTAAAGCCGGAACAGGTGCGGTTGGAGATCTGCACCGTTGCCGCTGCGGCCGGGCGCGGCGGCACGTTCGAGAAGCAGGACGGGGCCGTAGTGTCGCCGCAGGAGATCGCCCGGATGCAATAGCTGCCGTGGGGCAGGTTCGGGAACACGCCCGTGCTGTTACAGGCAATGACGTTGCCGTTGTTATCGTACAGGCAGTACTGCGGGTTAATGAGGTTGGAGCCGCCGGTGCTCACGTTAAAGCCGGTACAGGTGGAACCGGAAACGGTCACCCCCGTAATGGTGGGGGCAGGCCGGGCAACGGTGATGCAGCGGGTGATCAGCGAGTCGGTACAGTCGTCGGTGATGCGCACGCAGTACGATCCGTAAGCCAGGTTGTTGAACTCACCGGTGGCGTTGCAGCCGATGACGGTGTTGGCCGCATCGTACAGGCAGTACAGCGGGTTGTACAGGTTCGTCTGGCCGGTTACCCGGGCCGTGAATGTAGCGCAGGTGCGGTTGGAAATGGTGAGGCTGGAAGCCACGGAAGGCTTCGGTTGCACGGCCGAAAAACACCGGGTGATCACTGTATCGTAGCAGGCATCGGTCATCCGGATGCAGTACGAACCATAATACAGTCCGGTAAAGGCACCGGTGGTATTGCAGGCCACGGGTACGGGATCGCCGTCGCGGTAAACGCAGTACTGGGGGTTGGTTAGGTTTTGCGGTGCCGTAACCGTGGCCGAGAAGGTGGCGCAGGCAAACGCACTGGTGGTTACCGACCCGATGGAAGGCTTCCGGTTGGGTGCAAGGCTCCAGCTGGCCGTTTTCAGCCCTCCGCACAGGTCCCGCACCACGATGGTGGCCGAGCGGAGCTTGCCGATGTAAAACCGGAAGGTATGGCTGCTGAACCAGAGCGTGTCGCCGGGCGACCGGACCACGGCATAGGAAAAGCCGGGAATGGCACCTACCGGGGTACCCTTGTTGTCGCGCAGGTTCACCACGGCGTCGGCGCTGTCGCAGCCCACACGGTTGATGCTGTAATTATCCACGAACCAGTTATAGGTTTCAATGGTGATGCGGCGTACCTGGATGCCCCCGCAGGAATCCTCCAGGCGCACGGCATATTCGCCGGCCGTAAGGCCTGTGAACGTACCGGTGGTATTGCTGGCACCCACCTGCGCGGGCGAAGGGGCAATGATGGTATAGGTGAACGGGGACCGGCCGTACTGCAGGCCGCCGGCGGTAATGGTGCCGTCGTTACCGGCACAGGAGGCATCGGTTTTGGAAAGCACGAAGCGTGGATCGCTGTACGTACCCGGCACCACCGCGTTTTCCTGGCTCAACACGCAGCCCGTGGTCACATCCTTCACCGTTACCCGGTAGGTACCCGGGGGCAGACCGGTGATCAGCGGAGAGGAAGTAAAGGGCGTGGAAACGGGACCTTCTGCTTTATAGTTGTAATGACCCGAGCCGCCGCTGGCCTGAACGTTAATGGAGCCGGTGGCCATACAGCGCGATTCGGAAGTACTGTAGGAAAACTGGAGGTTATTGCAGCCGGAACCCTGGGCCAGGGCTGATGCAGACCAGAGGGCAGCAAAAAGAAAGAGGTAGAGTTTCCATTTCATAGGCACGGATTTAAGCGGCGGCACAGCTGATTCAGCGTGCGGTTCCCGGTGGATCCGCTACCCGTTGTGTAGGAAAGGCGTGCTGCTGCCGGCAGGAGGCACCCGGAAGGCCGGTAGCTTGCGGAAGAAAGCAGGTCAGCATAACGATGCCGATTCATTTTCAAGGGGTTTGGATTTTCAGGTAACCGGTGCTGCACGGTTTCAAGCGCACAGAGGCCAGCCGGGCACAAGTTCCGGAACTATTTTTATCCCGCCAATCGTACATCTACCCTGTGCGACCGTATATTCCGAAAGAAAAGCCGTGCCCGGTCGCCTGCAGGCAGCACTTGACCGGGCACAGGCTCCTTTTGCCGCCATCCGCGCAAAGACACCTTCGCATGCATTTCTCCAATTCCGGATATTTGCACCGGCACTGAACCGGCTACCGCCGGTAATTGTTTTCCCGTAAATCTGCGCTCATGTACCAAGCCTCCCCCCGGCAACGCCTGCTGAAATGGATGTACCCGCTGCTCCTCCGCCTGTCGCGACTGGCGGGCCGGCATGCCACTGTTCTGGAAAACACGGAACACACGCCTCCGGCCGTGCCCGTATACCGCCTGAGCGTCACGCTGAACGACGGCAGCCTTTATTCGCTGGAGCGGGCCCGGGGGCGAAAGCTCCTGCTGGTGAATACCGCTTCCTACTGCGGTTATACCGACCAGTACCGGCAGTTGCAGCAGCTGTACAGCCGGTGCGGCGAGCACCTGCAGATCCTCGGCTTTCCGTCGAACAATTTCCAGGAGCAGGAAAAAGGCTCCGACCAGGATATTGCCCGTTTCTGCCGCATGAACTACGGGATCGGCTTTCCCCTGGTGCGCAAAAGCACCGTTGTCAAAGGAGAAGGGCAGCACCCGGTATACCAGTGGCTCTCCCATGCCGACCGCAACGGCTGGAACGACAAAGCCCCTTCCTGGAATTTCTCCAAGTACCTCATCGACGAGGAAGGCGTGCTCACCCATTACTTCGATCCCGCCATCACGCCGGACAGCCCGGAATTCCTGCAGGCCCTGGGGCTGAAGCAGGGGGCGGCAGCGGAATGATCGTTCGATGTACGATGTATGATGTGCGGTGTACGATGGTCCTGCAGGGTTCGGCAGAACTGCGGGATGAAGGAATAATTATGTGGTGTTGAAGAGAAGGCTGTTACTCTTTATATGGGATAGGGATCGTGCGTTAGCCGGAAGTTGTGTTCCACTTTTCAGATTGTATGAAAAGCATACATATGCTTCAATGTATGCGGAGCAAACCCTGATGCCGCCAGGGAAAGACCTGCGTAAAGCGAGCCGTCCGCAGCTCCCTCCCTGCACACTTGCCAAAAAAATTGTTCTCCTTTTCAAAACCGCCGGCAGCCATTTCCCGTAGTTAGTTTAAACCGATTCAAAACATCATCATTTAAACCCTCAACTTATGGATCCTCAAAAAGCTGTTGCACAAAACGGCCCGGACACCTCTATGCCTTCCCGGATCGACCGGCGCCGGTTTCTTCTGTTTGGCGGTACACTGGCGGCATCGGCCGCACTGGTCACCCTGTCTTCCTGTGACCGTAACAATGACGACGATGGTACCGGTGTGAACCTGGGCAGCGGCGATACAGGCATTCTCAACTACGCCTATGCGCTCGAGCAACTCGAGGCCGCCTTTTACACACAGGTAGTAGCCACTCCCTTCTCCGGCATCACCGCGATGGAATCGGCCTACATGGCAGACATCCGCGACCACGAGATCGCCCACCGCGAATTCTTCAAGGCCGCCCTCGGCGACAATGCCATCCCGGCACTGGAAGTGAACTTCAGCGGGATCAACTTCACGAGCCGCGACAGCGTACTCGCTACGGCCAAGGCTTTTGAAGACCTCGGTGTAGCGGCTTACAACGGCGCGGGTAAACTCCTCGAAAGCGCGGCCTTCCTTACGCTCGCCGGCAAGATCGTATCGGTGGAGGCACGCCACGCCGCCCTGATCCGCGACCTTATCGCCAACGGCACCTTCGCCGACAACAGCGTGGTGGACATGAAGGGACTGGATGTAGCCATGGACCCGGCCGAAGTGCTCGCCACGGCTTCTCCCTTCCTGAAGACAAAGATCAACGCCTCCAATTTGCCCACTTCCTAAACTGAAAAAGCATGAATCTGCAACATATCTTAAAAGAGATCGAAAAAGTTGATCCCGAAGTGTACGGGAAACTCGATACGCGCCGGCAGGTAATGAAGCGTTTTTCCTTCGCCGGTAAAGTGCTGGCCGCTGCGGCCGTGCCCTTTGCTTTCGGCAGCATGTTCAAGAAGGCCTACGGACAGTCCACCACCAACGACATCGTGGATGTGCTTCAGTATGCCCTGACGCTGGAATACCTGGAGGCGGAATTTTACACCATGGCCGTGGCCACTACCGGGGTCATCCCGGCGGGTCCTGCCCTGGGTGCGCTCACCACGATCCGTGATCATGAAGTAGCCCACGTGGATTTCCTCAAAGAAGCCCTGCAGGGACTGAACGTTACGCCCGTGGCCAAACCCACGTTTGATTTTTCTGCCGGCAACGGCAGCCAGGACGGTCCCTTCAAGGACGTGTTCAAAAATTACGACCTGCTGCTGGCGGTTGCCCAGGCCTTTGAAGACACCGGTGTGCGGGCCTATAAAGGCCAGGCGCCCCGCCTCATGAGCAACAACGGTGTGCTGCAGGCAGCCCTTCAGATCCACTCGGTGGAAGCCCGCCACGCGGCGCACATCCGCCAGATGCGCCGGGCCCGCGGCGGCGCCCTCGTTACCGGTACCGTGAAGCCCTGGATCACCGGCGACGACAGCAACATCAACTCAGCCGCCGTCCAGCCGATTTACAACGGCGAAGACGAAACGATGCAGGCCACTGTGGAGATCGTCAACCTCGGCGGTCAGCAGATCTCCGCGAACGCCGCCTCCGAGGCCTTCGACGAAATCCTGACCAAGGACCAGGTGCTGGCGATTGTCGGCCCCTTCATTGCCGGATAAAACGGTGAACATTTTCGATTTTAAGGTTAAGGTTTATGGTTACACACCGTTGGTTAATACAAAAGGGACGAGCAATCGTCCCTTTTTGTTTTTGCAGGAGTAGGGCTTTGCCACGAAGACACGAAGGCACTAAGGAGCACAAAGGAGAAATAAGAAAACAAGCCGAACGAAAGCTCGTACACAACATCCCTCAAAGCCCTTTCCAGTTTTGCGTGCAACAAATCAATTGAAGCATACCACCACTTAAAAATCGTACATCGTACACCGTAAATCGTACATCCCGAACGCTACCTCAAAAATCCTTAACCGGCGCTCCCTCCACATCCAGCTCCACGATCTCATAACCCAGCTTCCGGACCTTGTCGTAGATCTTTGACTTGTCGCCCACGAGCACGATATTGGTTTGTTCGGGGCGGATGTATTGCTGCCCGATCCGGTTCAGCTCTTCCCGGGTGATGCGCTGGAGCAGCCGGCTTTGCTGCCGCACGTACTGGGCCGGCAGGTTGTATTGCTGGATCCGTGAAATGAACAGGGCCTTCTGCAGGGCGGTCTCGTAGCGCAGGGCATCCCGCTGGCCGATGGCGCTCCGGATGAACGCCAGCTCTTCCTCGGTGAGGCCGGAAGCAGTGATTTCTTTCAGCTCGCGCATCACTTCCAGCAGCGCACTGTCGGTTACTTCCGCCCGGATGGAGGAAGCAAACCGGAACGTGCCGGCATAGGCATCGGCCTCGAACATCGTGTAGGCCCCGTAGG
>DATAGL010000306.1:0-2574 GCA_036263755.1 Chitinophagaceae bacterium
CTGCGGATGTTGTAGGGCCGGTCGGGGAAGCCGACGCCCCATACGGCCACCACCGGTTTGCCGTTGTGCTGCAGGTAGGTTTTGCGGCCCGGCTGGCTGGTAATCTTCAGCTGGTCCACCAGGTACTTCCAGTCCTCGATCAGGGCCGAACAATCCTCACCCGTGGTCTTCAGGCCCGAAAGGTCGTACATAAGAGCGACGGCCCGGTTCTGTTCCGAAGCCGCATCGAAGGCATGCTTCAGGATGGTGAGTGCGGCCTCGTCCCGCCCGCGGGCATTGCCGAAAAAGCGCTGCATGAATACGCCGTCCACGTTGTACTCCTTCATCCATTTAAAGTGCAGGTCCACCGTACTTTTATCGTACGAGGAAAAGAAGCGGGCCGGCTTTCCGTCGGGCAACTTAAAGGGCGTGACATAGGTCTTTTTATACTCCGATACGTCCGGCCACATATCGATGCCGGTGCGTTCTTCCGTACCAAAGGAAGACCGTTTGGCGCCGGAGCCGTCGCCCTCGGCGCGGAACCAGCCCTGATAGCCAGCCATGATCAGGCCTTTGTAGGAAGGATAGGCCGTTTCGCGGCTGTGCCGGTTCTGTGCCCGTAAGGCGGTCCCTGCGCAGGCACAAGCCAGGAGGAGCCATAAAAAATGTAGTCTGTTTTTCATGGTTTCGTATGGTTTAAACAATCACTTCCTCAGCGGACCGGCTTGGTGGCGCCAAAACCGCTTTCCCCGTGGAACCAGGCAGTAGCCCGGCCGGTGAGCCAGAGGTAATAATCGGATTCCAGGTTGTTTTCGATACCGACAAAGCGCTTGTTTCCATGAAGGGGGAGATCGGCTTCCCGCGCGCATTTGAAGATGGCGGTGCCTTCATCCACTTCGTCGAACATGGCCACGTACAGCGATTGGGCACCGGCCAGGCGGGCACCGGCCACCTGTTTCCAGAAAAAGGCGCCTTCCTCACGGGGTATGGAATTGTACATCGCAGGATCGTTCTTCAGGTTGCCCCAGCTGAAGCCGGGAAAGGCCAGCGGCACATAATCGATCTTGTTCGTCCGGCACCACTGCAGGTCACCGGCCAGCTCCACGGGCGCTACCGAGTTGTAATTGCTGCTGTTGTAGCGGCCTACGGCCCAGGGCATCAGGAGATCGGCCTTTTTGATCAGTGCATGGAGTGCGGGGGAGGTTTCGGTATCCTTGCTCAGCGAGCGCCAGTAGTACGGCACACCGAGCAGCAGCGAGATCTTCTTCTGCGGTCCCTTGATCGCAGTGACCAGGGCATCCACATCAGCGGTCGTGTATTTCCGGCCATCATTGAATCCAATACCCCAGATGGCGAGCAGCGGTTTCCCGTTGTGCCGCACATAGGTCGGGTGCTGTTTGTTGTCGAACAGGGCAAACTGTGCCTGCAGGGCTTCCCAGTCCTGCTGCACATATGCCACATCGGCCGAAGTGCAGCCGCTCAGGTCGTACATGATGGATACGGCGCGGCTGTATTTTTTCGCAGCTTTCAGCGCATGTTCCAGCACCTTGTTGAAATGCCGCTTTCCGCCGGGGTTCGACTCTTTCACCTCCACCACGAAGCGCTGCAGGAAAACGCCGTCGATGCCGTAGTCTTTCATCCATTTGAAATGCAGGTCCACCGTTTCTTCGTCGTAGGGACTGAAGGCATAGGCCGGGGATCCGTCGGGAAAGGAAAAAGCCGTCTGGTACTTCTTCACATATTCGGTCATATCCGGGTAGAAGTCGATGGCCGAGCAACCGGGAAAGAACCCGCCGCAGGCACCGTTGCGGTAATGGTACCAGCCGCGGTTGGAACCGTCGCCTTCGGCGGCAAACCAGCCCTGGTATCCGGCCATGACGAGGTTCTTGTACGAGGTATAAAGGCAGCCGGTTTCATCGTACTGCTGTTCGGGCACCGTTACGGGCGGGCCATCACCGCCGGAGGCCGGTTTTTTGGAGCAGCAGAGGGTCAGGACCAGCACGCAGAGGCTGGCCAGTGGACGCAGGAACACCATAAGGAAAAGGGTATTAAAGGCCGCTCCCCTCGTTCTGCCGGGGAGCGGCCGGAAAGGTGAATAAATCTCGGATCAGACCCCCAGCTTTACGGCGGGGGCATAGTTCAGTTTGGCTTCGGCCGCCTCCATCAGGGCACCCACGCGGAAATAGTAGCTGTTACCCGGTTTCAGCGTGTTGCTGTGCGCACCGAGGTCGATCTCCAGGGTAAACTCCTGGTCAGGGGTGGTCGCCGCATTCAGGTTCTGCTCGGCCGCCACCATGCGCATCGGCTCACCCACCCGCGAATCGCTGTGGGCATAAAGGCCGATCTTCCGCACATTACCCGGGATGTTCTGCTGCAGGCGGAAGGTCGCCGTCACGCGGTTCCCGATTTTGGTGATGCTTACGTTCTGCAGGCGGATGTAGGGGGTAACGGTGAAGTCGAGCTTTGTTTTCCCGTTGATGGAAAGCTCCTGTGCGGCTACCGGGATGAAATTGCCCCGCACCGGCTGTACGGTATAGGTGTTGGCAAAGAGCAGGCTGTTCTCGTAGGTGCCGTTGTTCTTCACTACCAGGTATT
>DATAGL010000307.1:0-4059 GCA_036263755.1 Chitinophagaceae bacterium
AATGACAGTTTTGTAGGCATCCTCACCGACCATGAAATCGCTACCCGCGTTATGAGCGCCGACCGCCCCCTGCATCAGATGCACGTGATCGAGTTCACCAACCGGCAGCTGCCCGTGGCCACGCTGAACGATTCGCTGGAATACTGCATGCAGATGATGGAACGGCACAATGCCCGTTACCTGGCCATTTACGATTCCTTTACGTTTAAAGGGGTTGTTTCATTGCTGGACCTGATGAAGGAAGCGCTGAACAAGCGCCAGGCCCTGTTCGGGGATAAACTGGAGGATTACCATCCCCATGCTTATTGAATCACCACTTCTTTAATGACTTCAGATCCCAGGGCTTCGTTTACGCGAAGCCTTATTTTTTCCTTCTGGTAGGAGAGCTCCTGCTTCAGCGGCGCCACCTGGGTTTTGACGAAGAGCGTCTGGTGCACAATGCGGATGCTTTCGGTATAGCGCGAAATGGTTTTGCCCATCAGCTTTTCCCAAACCTCATCGATCTGCAAAGCCTGGATATCACCTTTGATCCGGCTTTTGTTCAGGTATAGCTGGATCGCCTCACCGATGGAATATTGTGCCATGCCGCTAAGATAGGAATTTGGGGCCTCCTATCCGGTATTGACCCCATCCGATTCCTGTGATTACCTGCAAATTCTTTGCGTCTTACCCTTCCTTGCGCCTTTGCGTGAAACCGCTCTGCAGGCAGGCCTCCAAGCACTACAGCGGTGCTCCAGAAATCAGGCCAGCTCTATGATCTGGAACGGCTGTCCCACTGCTTCCAGCTGCGTGGTGAGGCGCTGGCAATTGGTATCGGTGATAAAGATCTGCCCGTCATTATCGGTACAAACCTGCAGCAGCAGGTTGCCGATCCGCTCTTCGTCCAGCTTTTCAAAAACGTCGTCGAGCAGCAGGAGCGGGTCCATTTTTTTCTGGCGGCGCAGCTCGGTCCGTTCGGCCAGTTTCAGGGAAAAAAGAAGGCTTTTACGCTGCCCCTGGGAAGCAATGCTCCGGAAGGGCTGGCCGCCCATGGTGAACAGCAGGTCGTCGCGGTGCACCCCGCCGCCGGTGCGTCCCAGTATCAGGTCTTTCGGCCGGTTGCGCCGCAGGAGCTCGGCCATATCCGTTTGATGCAGTTCCGATTCGTAGATGAGCTCCACCGGCTCGTACTGCCGGGCAATCTCGTTGTACAGCTGCTTGACCTCGGGCAGGAATCCCAGCAGGAAGGACCGCCGTTTTTCAAACAGGTGATCGCCCTCACGCGCCAGCTGCTCATCCAGGATATCAAGCACCGAGAGGTCGCGGCCGTAACTGTCCTCGAAATTACGCAGGAACGAATTGCGCTGCTGGAGGATGCGGGTATACTGGATGAGGGACTGCAGGTACTCCGGATCCAGCTGGGAGAGGAGGGTATCGGCGAATTTGCGTCGCTCCTCGCTGGTGCCCAGGATGAGCTGGATATCGTCGGGTGCGATCACTACGCAGGGATAGCGGCCGATGTGGCGGGAAAACCGGGTGTAAGCTTCCCCGTTGACCATAAATTCCTTTTTCCCGTTTTCCCGGAGGATGCACACCGCCTGTTCGGGCCGGTCGTGCAGGGTGAGGTGGCCGTCGAGCCGGAAGCCCGAATGGCCGTGCTGGGTCACTAGGCTGTCCTGCCGGGTAAAATAGCTCTTGGTAAAGCAGAGGTAATGCAGGGCATCGAGCAGGTTGGTCTTGCCACGGCCGTTCCGTCCGCAGATGCCCACGAGTCGTTCCGAAAAGCGGAACTCCTCGTGGAAATAGTTCTTGAACTGAAACAGGGAAAGGGAGCGAAAACGAAGCATGAGGGGCAAGTTATGGAATCAGGAGTTTGAAAACAGGGTTTGGAATCGGGAGTTGGGAATTAGTTGATCAGTTGAATGGGTTGACTGAGTTGATAAGGCCCCTTTGCCGGACGCTGCTGCCCTGCTCCCTAAGGGTGGAAGCCCAATTCCCTTCACAGGCAGTTGCGCCATGGCCATACAAGCCTTTAGCATAAAACGCCCGTTATTTGTGGGGAAACCGGATCAAAACCGGGACGGAAGGGCCCGGACCGGGGTCTCCGACAGAGAGCGCAGTGCAGCAGCGTTTTTAAGCGTTGTTTTCCTAATCAACATATCAACTGATCAACCGGTCAACTAATTCCTAATTCCCAACACCCAATACCTGCCCCGGCCCACAGCCTGGCGCTCCAAATCAAATTTCACTTTCCCCCATTTCCCCCTTATTTTTGCGCCCAAATTTGCTTCCCTTGGCTACAAAATTTTCGAAAGAGACTTACCTGTACTGGTACGAGCTGATGCAACTGATCCGTCAATTTGAACTGATGGCGGAGGAGAAATACAAAATGGAAGGCAAGATCCGCGGCTTTTTCCACGCCTATATCGGGCAGGAAGCCATTGCCGCCGGCTGCATGACGGCTACCCGTCCGGAAGATGCCTTTATCACGGCTTACCGCGACCACGGCCTGGCCATCGCCAAGGGCGTTTCGGTGAATTCCTGTATGGCGGAGCTCTACGGGAAGGCCACCGGCAATGCGAAAGGCAAGGGGGGGAGTATGCACTTCTTCGGCAAGGACGTTAACTTTTACGGCGGCCACGGCATTGTAGGGGCCCAGATCGGAACCGGCGCCGGCATTGCCTTTGCCGAGCAGTACCGCGGAACCGACAATGTCTGCCTTACCTTTTTCGGAGACGGTGCCGCCCGCCAGGGTATGCTCCATGAAACGTTCAACCTGGCCATGCTGTGGAAGCTGCCGGTCATTTTTATCTGCGAGAACAACAACTACGCGATGGGCACTTCGGTGAAGCGCACCTCCAACGTAGTGGATATCTATAAACTGGCGGACGCCTATGAAATGCCGGCCGACGTGGTGGACGGGATGAAGGCCGAATCGGTGCACGAAGCCGTGGCCCGGGCCGTGAAGCGGGCCCGCGAAGGCGATGGACCGACGCTGCTGGAAATCAAAACCTACCGGTACAAGGGCCACTCTATTTCCGACCCGCAGAAATACCGCACGAAGGAAGAAGTGGAAGAATACCGGGCGAAGGACCCCATCACCCTGCTGCTCGACACCATGAAAGCCAATAATGTCGCTTCCGACGAGGAAATCGCCCAGATCAACCAACGGGTGGATGCCGCTGTAGCGGAAAGCGTGAAATTTGCCGAGGAATCCCCCTGGCCGGACGACAGCGAAGTGCTGAAAGACGTGTATATTGACCAGAACTACCCGTTCATCGTCGACTAAATTTCCACCATTCTATTTAAATAAAACCCCATGACAGAAACTAAACAGGTGCAACCCGGAACCGAAACGAGAGAAGCCGTCGTGCGCACCCCGGATTTCTGGACCCGTTACAACAAACCGATCCTTTATGCCGCCGCTGCCATCATTCTCCTGGGCGCCGGTTACCTGGCATATAAATACCTGTACAAGCAGCCTCAGGAGCAGAAAGCTGCGGAAATGATGTTCAAGGCCGAAGAATTCTACCGCCAGGATTCTCTCCGGCTGGCCCTGAACGGCTCGGGTACCACCCCCGGGTTCGTCAAGGTGATCAGCCAATACGGCGGAACCGAGGCCGGTGAACTGGCCCGCTTTTATGCCGGCGATTCCTACCTGCGGCTGGGCGATTTCAAGAATGCTGAGAAGTACCTGGAGGATTTTGATACCGACTCCAAGCCGGTTCAGGCCCGGGCCTATAAGCTCCTTGCGGATGCCTATGCCGAGCAGGGCAAGAACAAGGAAGCCCTGGAGCACTACCGCAAAGCCGCCGGTCATTTTACCGCCGACGAGCAGAATGCCTCCGAGTACCTGTTCCTTGCGGCTTATTTCGCCGAAAATGTGGTCAAGAACCGCGAACAGGCCATTGACCTTTACAAACAGCTGAAAGAAAAATATCCCCGCTCGCAGCGCGGCTTTGAAGCCGACAAGTACCTTGCGCGCCTGGGTGTATACAATACGAAATAAATGTTCAGCTGCAAGCTGCAAGCCGCAAGTCCTCCGCTTGCCGCTTGCAGCTTTGTTTTTTTACCGGCATT
>DATAGL010000308.1:0-3870 GCA_036263755.1 Chitinophagaceae bacterium
ATAAGTACCACCCGGATACTCTTGTCCGGGTTTCTTTTTTGCAGCAGGACCGGTAAGCCGGCCCTGCTGTTTTCTGCAGGAAAGAGAACAGGCATCCCGGGAAGGAATGATCCGGTCCAGCGGCCTCAGGAAGCTGCATGCATTTTTAAAAAAATGATGGAAAGATGATGCTTCCTGTACGGCTCAGGCACTCTATTTGTCCCGGTCGGACAGAAGTTAAAACACAATGCCATGGACAACTTACTTCAGGATACCTCTGTGACCATCCCGATCCCGTATAAAGGCGCCGGCAACATCATCCGCAACCGTGATGTCTCGTTCCACATCTCCCGGGAGGGAGCACACTACCGGGCGGTGCCCCAACTGACAGCAGATGAACTGCGGGTAGCCAACCTGCCCCCCGAAATGCGTTTTTCCTGCCCCGACGGCAAAGTGGTTTCGCTCTGGGGCCGGTCGGACGGGAACCTGCATGTGCTGGAAGCCCTGGCGCGAGCCCTGGAAATCACCCCACGCTAGAAAACAAAAAACCGTGCGGCGCCACCGCACGGTTTTTCACACGACGTTTCCGGGAACATCCAATAAGCGTTCTAAAAACTCCTTACTGCCTACCTTATCAGCTATTCAACAGATCAACTGCCAACACCCAATTCCAATCCCCAAGCGGTTCCCGCCATGCATTCCGCTTTTCGGGCGCTGCCCGTTCTTCCGGTAGCCTTCGCCCTCATCCGTTTTCTGCTGCTGGCCCCGCTCGCCTGCGGTTTGCTGACCGCGGCCCTTTTGCGCCGGTTCCGGGCGGTGCCCTGCTTTTTTCTTTACTGTTCCGGTTATTGCCTGCCCCAGAAAATCGTTTCCCAAACTGCCGGAAATTTAGTGCCCATCACCGGTCCCCGGGCAGTAAAAAGAAATATTCCTCAGGAATTGCGCTCCCGGCAGGTGAAGGGATTTACTCATTTTCAACTGCAAGAAAGGGCGGCCATAACCGGCCGCCCTATTGTTTACTAACCAAAAGTTTCATACACCGGCTTTCTTACAGTAATTCCGCCAGCTTCTGCTGCAATGCTTCGCCTCTCAGGTCCAGGGCAACGATCTTTCCGTCGGGGCCCACCAGGAAATTCGCCGGAATGGCTTTGATCCCGTACTGGACCGCCACCGCATTGTTCCAGCCTTTCAGGTCGGACACCTGCGTCCAGGGCAGCCCGTCTTTTTTCACCGCACCCAGCCAAGCATCCCGGTTGTTGTCCAGCGACACGCTGAGGATGGAAAATCCCTTGCCGCGGAACTTCTGGTAAGCCTGCAGCAGGTTCGGGTTCTCGGCCCGGCAGGGACCGCACCAGCTGGCCCAGAATTCCACCAGCACATATTTCCCCTTGTAGGCACCCAGCCCGACTTTTTTACCCTTCAGGTCCTGCTGCACAAAAGCAAGGGCCGACTCGCCCACCTGTACCCGTCCGAGCAGGTTCAGGCGCTCACTGAGCGCAACGCCCTGAGCGGAATTGCGGATCCGCTCGTCCAGCCCGTCGTATAAAGCCTGTGCTTCCTTTACGTTTTTCACGTTGCTGAAGGCATACAGCTCGTAGCCGCTGATGTAGCTGGCAGGGTGCGCGCGGATGTAGTCTTTCCGCAAGGCAAACTCCACGGCGTACAGGCGGTTTCCTTCGGCCTGGAGTGCAGTGGCTTTTGCGGAATCCTTTGCAGCGAGGGCGCTGTTGGCTTCGGTGAACAGACCGATGACCTTTGCCCGGTTATCCATGATCGTTTTATTGAAGGCAACGAATTCCGCCGTTACGCCCGGGCCGGTGATTTCCACCACCGGGGCGCCCGGGTCCTGCACATCACCGGTGATCCCGATCGCATGGTTGTCGATATAGAGGTCGAAGCGCACGCGGTAATCGCGGGTGAAGATCATGGCTGGTACCGGCTCGTCCACTTTACCGGTAAAGGTGAACTCGCCGTCCACTACATCGGCGGAGTCGATGCGGCTGTTGTGAAAGCCGCCGTACGTCAGTAAGATGCGCGAAGCGGTCAGCCCCCGGAGCTTGGCCTTGATGACAAAGCCATTTCCTGCGGGCGTTTGCGCGGCAGCGGGCACCTGGAAGAAACCTGCCATGAGAAGGAACAGGAAGAAAACATGTTTAAACTGCATACCATTCATTTAATAAAGTCAATAATTAGTTGCGGATGTACAGGTCCACCGGCCGGCCGGGAAGGCCGTCCACCTTGCGGATCAGCTCACCGAGCTTACCGGTACCGATATCCAGGTAAAAGAGGCTTCCTTCCGTGCCGGCCACCAGCTGCTGGTCGTTTGCAATGAGCTTGACCATGGAAACCGCTTTATCCCCGAAGGAATGCACCAGCGGCTTCAGCTCGCCGTTGAGCGGGTTGTAGCGGTACACTTTCGGGCCGGAAGCGATGTAAAAAACGCCGGTGGCTGTGGCCGTGATCTTCGTTTCCGCCGTAAAGAGCGAAGGCTCGGGGAAGAGGCGCTTGTGGATCGGCGTGATCTGGAACGGACCGTTAAACTCCAGCGAGAATTTAAGCTCGTATATTTTGCCGTCGGCCGCCTTCATAAAGGCATACACTTCGGCCCCGTTGATCTGCTCCATGTGCAGCAGTTCCATGCCTACGTTTTTCGGATCGAAGGCCTCACCGATGACATCATACTGCGTACCGAAAAAGGTGGGCGAGCCGTACAGGTTGAAGCGCAGGAACTGCTGCTTTACCTTGTCGTAGCCGATATAATAACCGGAGAAAGTGCCCGGGTTAAAGTTGAAGATGGCCTGGTCCGCCAGCGTATAGTCGCCCGGTGCGGGAAGGCCGAACTTTCCGTACAGCGGGTTCTGGTCCCAGGTGGAAGTAGTGCCGGCATAGAGCTTACCGTTGATCACGCCGGTAACCACGCCGAAGAAGTTGGACTGGAACCGTCCGGCCTGCAGGGCGGCCGGTGCGTCAAAGAAATTTTCCTTGAGCAACTGTTTCCGTTGCATGGTGTTGGCATCCAGTTGCACCCCGGGGTTATCCCCTTCACCAAACAGCAGCCAGTAGCTGTTCGTTACCGCCGGATTGTATGCCTGGTGCACCGCAATCAGCTGGCGCGGGTTCCCGGGCAGCGGTTCCCGGTGCATTGCTTCATACAGGCGGGCCTGCACCGAACCATCGGGCTTGATAAAGGAAAGCTGGCCGGCCCCGTTCTCCTCGCTCAGCACAACAGTACCCAGCGAAAAGGCCGTTTTGCCGTCGATGGCAAAATCGCGGAAGTACTTCATGCCGTTCGTGGTGTCGGAAATCGTCAGCCGCGCGAAGTACCGTTTCGGTCCCAGTCCGAACACCGTCCGCAGCTGCGGCCCGGTATAGGAAAGATGCGACAGCTGCTCGGGCACGGCGATCTTCCAGTCGTACTTCAGGTGTGCCGTACCGTTCGGCGTCTGCACCCCCGGGTCGATAATAAGGCTGTCGCCCACGAACACGTCATACACCGTATCGAGGCTGGTCACCAGCGGTTCTTTCGGCAGGTCGTAGGTATAATTTCCTTTGTCCTTGTAGCAGGCGTTCAGCAGCAGGAGCACCGGCAGCAGGAACAGCAGGTTTAGTTTATTCATTCGTTTCATATCAGATCACCTCCTGTCCGTTTTCATCGATGAAGAAATACCGGCCGCTCGCGGCATTGCGCCGGAGCACCGTTTTTTTGGCCGGGTTGGCCGTGTTGTAGAAATGATACAAGGCGTCGCTTTGCTTTTCCAGCACGTAGCCCAATCCTGAATTTTGTTCCACCCAGCGGAAGGGATCGTTGAGGAAGGCATTCAGCCGGCCCACATGGTACAGGTTCTTCGGGGCATCGAGGCCGGAAAGGGTCATGTGTACCGTGCCGGAGGA
>DATAGL010000309.1:0-2315 GCA_036263755.1 Chitinophagaceae bacterium
CTGCTTCAGCTGGTTCAGCGAGGGATCCATCTGGATGGCGCGGTCGCAGATGGAAGCGCCTTTTTCCTTTTCGCCTTTTTTCTGGTAGGCCATGCCGATCATGTACAGGGCTTTGGCGTTTTCCTTGTCGAGGCCGAACACCTGGTCCCAGTACTCAATGGCTTCCGGGTATTTTTTGGCGTCGTAATGCGCTTCCGCCAGCATATTCAGTAGGTTGGCATCCGTGGGGCGGCGCTGGAGCATTTCCTTCATGATGGCTATCCCCTGTTCGAAGTTGCCGGTGTTGAGGTAGGCTATACCGAGGTTTTCCAGGTATTCGTTGTCGCGCTTCAGGCCTTTTTCACCGGCTTCCAGCATGTATTTCAGCGCATTGGCATCATCGTGCATCGCGTAATAGATGAGCGCCATTTCGTAGATCCAACGGGACTGTTTCGGGTCGGTTGAAACGGCTTTCTGGAAAAAGGGAATGGCCTGCTTGTAGTTGTTCATATCGGCATAGGCACGGGCCACCAGGTAGGGAACTTCCGCGTTCTGCGGATCTTCTTCAGCGGCAACGGTCAGGAACTTAATGGCTTCGCCGTAATTTTCCGTTTCGTTATGCGCCTTGCCGATGTAATACGCCACTTTTTCGGCAGGATCGGCCTTTTTCAGTTCCTGGGCATATTTCACGACGTCGTCGAACTGCCGCATATTGAAGGACAGCAGCATCAGCTGTTTCAGCGTGGCCGGGGAACGGTCGCCGAGCTGTTCCAGCTGCTGGTAGGTCGTGCGGGCCTGCCCGTAGCGGCGCAGGGTGTTATAGGTGGAAGCGAGTTCCGCCACCACTTCCTTATTGGATTTATTAAAGGCGTAGGCCTTTTCCAGTTGTTTCAGGGATTCCATATGGCGGCCTTTCCCTTTTTCCTCCAGGGCTTTCTGCAGGAAAAAGGAAGAAGAGTCGCTCTGGGCATGGGAAACGGCAGTAAGGGTCAGCAGGGCTGTCCCCAGGAGGAGGGTACGCATAGGATATTGTTTCATAGTCGGGACCGTGGTTTTTTTCGAAATTAGAAAGTTACACGAAGCTTGCAAAGTTAAATCCCGGATGCTAAGGTCTTTTCCGGAGGAGATTCACTTGAGTACCAGGGCGGCCAGCGGCGGCAGCTGAACCGTCAGCTCGAAAAGGGAGGTCTCGTCTCCGGTGACCTCGGTGCAGGGGAACGACTCGTTGCTGAAGTGTCCTGAACCCCCGTACAGCTCCCGGTCACTGTTGAATACTTCCTGGCGGAAGGCTTTCCCGGAAACCCGGACCTTCCAGTCCTTCTTCGGCTGCGGTGTCAGATTCAGTAATACTAACAGATCTTCTTCGGAATTATTGCCCTTGCGCCGGTAACAAATCACACAATCTTGACGGTGGTCAAGGTCTATCCATTCAAACCCCCCGATTTCGAACTGCTTTTCATACAGCGCTCCTTCCGAGCGGAGCAAACGGTTGAGGTCGCGGATGCAGGCCTGGAGCTTGCGGTGCGGGTCGAATTGCAGCAGGTACCACTGCAGTTCGCTTTTATAATTCCACTCGGAGGTCTGGCCGAATTCATTGCCCATGAACAGGAGCCGGGCGCCGGGGTGGGTCCACATATAGCTGTAGAGCACGCGCAGGTTGGCAAACTTCTGCCATTCATCCCCGGGCATTTTGTAGATCATCGGCGATTTGCCGTGCACCACCTCGTCGTGGCTCAGCGGCATCATGAAGTTCTCGTCGTAGAAATACATCATGCTGAACGAAAACTTGTTCTGGTGGTGTTCCCGGAAGTGAGGATCCGTTTTGAAGTAGTTCAGGGTATCGTGCATCCAGCCCATCATCCATTTCATGCCGAATCCGAGTCCGCCGCCATTGGTCGGCCGCGATATACCCGGCCAGTCGGTGGCTTCCTCGGCAATGGTCTGCACATCGGGAAAATCGCGGTACACCGTTTCGTTCAGGTCCTTGATGAAGGCGATGGCCTCCAGGTTGCCGTTCCCCCCGTATTCATTAGGCTCCCACTGGCCGCGCTCCCGCGAATAGTCCAGTTTCAGGATGGAGGATACGGCATCCACGCGGATGCCGTCGATGTGGAAGAGATCGAGCCAGAAGCGGGCACTGGAAATGAGGAAGGATTTGACCTCTCCCCGCTTATAGTTGAAGATGTACGAGTTCCAGTCGGGATGAAATCCCTTGCGCATGTCGGCATACTCATAGGTATGGGTGCCGTCGAACATATACAGGCCGTGCGCATCGGCCGGGAAGTGCGAGGGCACCCAGTCGAGGATCACGCCGATGCCGGCCTGGTGCAGCTGGT
>DATAGL010000310.1:0-7114 GCA_036263755.1 Chitinophagaceae bacterium
TACGGCGCACCACGCCTTCCCGGAGCTGCCGGTAACGGTGCGCAGCAACCGAAAACTGCTGAAAGAAACGATGGAACGCTACGGTTTCCGGGCACTGGAAACCGAGTGGTGGCATTACAGCTGGCCGAATGACCGGCAATACGCGGTCCTCGATCTTTCATTCCGCGCCCTTCGGAAAAAACGCTATTGAAATTTCGCCGTCTTCTCCGCACCGGTTACCGGGCCATCCGACCGTACCTGGATCTGCAGGTTATTGATCCATTCGGCGCAACCCAGCTGCAGCAGGTGCTCATTCACTGCGTGCACTGCCTGGAACACCTGTTCGTAGGTTCCTTCAAGTAAGGTGGCAAAAGTCCCGACTTCATACCGGATCCCGGATTGCCGGATCACGGCAATGGCCTCGTCCACCCATTCGTACGGATGGCGGTCGGTAGTAATCGGAACAAGCTGAAATGAAACATTGATGGTGTGGGTGTGCATGGTAAGCATTTTCAATTCTGCACGGAAGGTACTGGCAATCTACCAGAAGAACCTGTTCTTCATGTAACCAATACATGGAAAGCAAATTGCAGGAAACCGGCAGTCAGAACCGTGCGGACTAGCTCCTCCGTTGCTTTGACATGGACAGGTTCTTTACGCGATAATTCCTATACGGAGCAGAAGCGGAAACGTAACCGTTCTTTCAGCTTCAGGCCCCCAGGCCTCTTCGAGTGCCGGCAGCAGGCTTTGTACCGGGTTGAAGCCCTGCGCGCCGGTGAAGTGTTGTACGGCAGACCAGGTATTCAGGTATCCTGCGAGGTGGTGCAGCGTCCATTGATATGTATTCGAAAAAACAGGAGCCGAGAGTTCCGCAAAAGGAAAGGGAATAGTCTGGTACCCCTCGTCGATATAGCGCCGTTCTTTATCCCAGTAAGGCCCCACCGTTTCGGTATAAAACCGGTCCACCACCCGGTCCACTGAATCAGTTACCCGCACCCGGTTATAACCGGCGACGGCCAGCACCGCGGACGGCCGGGCTACCCGGCGCACTTCCGCATAAAACCGCCCGAAATCAAACCAGTGAATCGCCTGGGCCACCGTCACCAGGTCGAAATGCGCACCGGGGAAATCTGTCTGCTCGGCGGGCTGGCAGGAATAGGAGATGTTGTCCAAAGAAGGAGCATGGCTCAGCTGGGAGGCACTGATGTCTGTTGCCCGGACCTGCCGGAAAAAAGGCGCGAGTCCTGCGGCGAACTGCCCATTCCCGGTTCCGCAGTCCCAGGCCCTTTCCCGGGACGGCACGAGGGAAGCAAGGAATGGGAAGAGCTCCTCCGGGTACCCCGGGCGGTATTGGGCATAATCCCCTGCCTGCCGGGAAAATAAATCTTTCATGAAAGAGCATTAAAAAGGCGCCTGTGCAGGCGCCTGTATCTTAACTTCCGCGGTTGGCCCCGGTGGACCGGACCTTCTTGACGGAACCTGCCGGCTTGGAAGCAGCGCCCTTGGAAATAAATTTCGATTGTGCGCTGCCATGCTTTTGCGTTTTCGCAGACAGGCTTTCGGCTTTCTTCTTATTTGTATGCAGTCCCATAGTTTTTCAATTACCGGTTAAAATTGTAAAGCACTACTAAAATAAACAATATTTCGCAAGCAGGGATGGCTGACCTAAAGGAACAGGCATCCGGAATGTCCCGTGGTTGGTACCCCCCTTTACCACACAGTACCGGTGACGGAAAGAATGGCCATTCCTTAACAACATTGTTCCCGGGATAATCAGCGCGTCCGCGCCACTTTCCCTTCCAGCAGCATCAGGTCAGCCAGTACAAACGCCGTAACGGCTTCCAGCACCGGGGGCACCCTCAGGGCAATGCAAAGGTCATGGCGCCCCTTGATGGAAAATTTTTCCACCGCACCGGTCTCCCAGTTCAGCGATTCCTGTTCTTTCGGTGTGGAGGAAGTGGGCTTCACTGCCACTCGGAACACGAGCTCGTTGCCGTTGGTGATGCCGCCCACGATGCCGCCGGCATTGTTGGTGGCCGTTTTGCCCGAGTCATCCAGGATGGCATCATTGTGTTCCACGCCGAACATTTTGGCGGCCAGGAATCCGGCCCCGAACTCCACGCCTTTGATGGCCGGTATGGAAAAGACCGCATGGGCCAGCAGGGACTCCACCGAATCGAAAAAAGGCTCCCCTAACCCGAGCGGTAATCCGCTGACGGTACAGCGGACAATACCGCCTACGGAGTCCTTCGCATCGATGGCGCGCTGCAGGCCTTTTTCCAGGTCCTGCTCCCCTCCGATCTCCAGGATATCCGCTTTTACAGAAACCGAATCCAGCACTTTTTTGGCGACCACACCGGCCGCTACGAGGCATACCGTCAGCCGGCCGCTGAAATGACCGCCGCCCCGGAAATCTTCGTGCCCGCCGAATTTACGGGACGCTACAAAATCGGCATGTCCCGGCCGGGGGAAGGACCGCTGCTTTTCGTAGTCGCCCGAACGGGTATTGTTGTTCTCGAAGAGGATGGTCAGGGGTGCACCGGTGGTCTTATCCTGGAATACGCCGCTGCGAAAGATCGGGGTGTCCGCTTCCTGGCGGGGCGTGGTTCCTTTCTGGGTCCCGCCCTTGCGGCGCTCAATGTCCACGGTAAAATCGTCTGCAGCCAGGGGAATGCCTGCCGGGCAGCCGTCGATGATCACACCTACTGCCGGTCCGTGGGACTCCCCGAAAATGGAAACGCGGAAAATGCGTCCGAATGAGTTCATGCCTTAGTTATCAGTTAATGAAAGTTGCGCACCCAGTTTCCGGATGTCGTTCCAGAACTGCGGGTACGATTTGTTTACGGCTTCTGCGCCGGTGATGGTCAGGGGCGCATGACCGCCCAGGCCGGCCACGGCGGTCGCCATAGCGATACGGTGATCGTTATGCGAAGACACTTCTGCCGGCTGGATGCTGCCGGTACCCTGCACCAGCATCACATCATCTTCAAAGGTAACCGGAACCTGGAGCTTGCCGAATTCCTCCTGCAGCGTGGCCGCGCGGTCGCTTTCCTTGTGGGTCAGCCGGTGTACCCCGCGGATGCGGGAGGTTCCTTTACTATGCGCCGCCAGGGCCACCAGCGGGGGAAACAGGTCCGGGCAATCCGTGGCATCGAACTCGAACGCGGTCAGTTCCGACCTTCGGATCTGCAGGCCTTCATTGCGTTCTTCCAGCCGGGCCGCCGCACGGCGCAGCACTTCCAGGATCGCCTTGTCGCCCTGTACCGATTGAAGGTCCATGCCCTTCAGGTGCAGGTCGCCGGCGATGGCGCCGCCCACCAGCAGGAAAGCGGCGTTGGACCAGTCGCCCTCCACGGTATAGCTGATGCTTTCCGGCTGGCTCAAAGCAGACCGGGAAAAATAAAACTGTTCGAAATTGCGGTTCTCCGGAACGGGCAGCCCGAAAGACCGGAGGATATGCAGCGTAAGATCGATATAGGGGCGGCTGTTGAGGTTTTCCACCGTGATGGTCACATCATGTGCTTCTGCGGCTGCGTAAGCGAAGAGCAGGCCGGTCAGGTACTGGGAAGAGAGCGATCCGTCGACCGTGATGTTGGCGGCCTGCAGCGGTCCCTGGACAGACAGGGGCAGGAATCCGTCTTTACTTTCCACGGTTACGCCCAGGCGCGGCAGCACGTCGTCGAAAAAATGCATCGGCCGCTTCGACAGGCTTCCGGAACCGCGGACGTCGATGCGCTGTTCGCTGAGGGCGGCGATGGAAGTGAACATCCGGATCGAGAGGCCGCTTTCATGACAGTCGATAAAATCACCCGCGGGGCGCACGCCGTTGCTGCGCACGGTTATGGTTCCTTCCTCCTCGGTCCATTCAGCACCGAGCTGACGGATGATGCTGAGCGCTGCCCGGTCGTCGTTGGAGATGCCCGGATTGCGGAGCACCGATACCCCCCGGCGGACGAGCGCCGCTGCGCAGGCGCGCTGCATGGCGCTTTTGGAGGCGGGAGCAAATAGGCTGCCCTTCAGTTCCGAAGGGTGAAGCAGGGCTTTCATGTTGGCTTTAGTTTAATTCCTGTCTGGTTATGGTATTACAGGTATTGATACAATTGGGTTAAAGGAATGCGTTCCGTCCGGGCCTTGCCCAGTTTTTCCAGCAGCACGAAGTTCATAAAATCGGCTTCTTTCTTTTTATCGCTGCGCAGTACCTGGAAGGCTTTCTCCCGGTCGAAGTCGAGCGCCACCGGCAGGAAATACTGTTCAGTCAGCCGCAGGAGCCGTTCGTGGTGGGTAAACCCTAACAGGTCGCGGGAAAGGCCGGAGGCAAAGGCCATTCCGATGGCCACCGCTTCGCCGTGCATCAGGCCGTAAGGGGTTTCCACGGCATGCGCCAGCGTATGACCAAAGTTCAGCAGCCGCCGCTCTCCTTTCTCAAATTCATCTTCCTGAACCACTTTCGTTTTGATCAGGGCGTTGCGGCGGATGAGGGCTTCGAGTGCCTTTCCGTTCTTCTGGTAGTGCCGGATGGTAGCCGCTTCCAGTTCCCGGAACAGTTTAGCGTCCTTGATGGCGGCATGCTTGATGATCTCGGCGAAGCCGTTCCGCCATTCGCGCTCGGGCAGTGTTTTGAGCACTGTCGGATCGAACAGGAGGAACCGCGGCTGGTTGATGGTGCCGACCATGTTCTTGTATACGCCCACATCAATTCCGTTCTTGCCGCCGATGGAGGCATCTACCATGGCCAGGAGGCTGGTGGGCACAAAGCCGAAGGGCACGCCCCGGAGAAAAGTGGAAGCGATATAACCGGTAAGGTCGGTGATCACGCCGCCGCCGATACCGATCAGGGTTGTGCTGCGGTCGGCCCCCCATTCGATCAGTTCGAGCATGACCCTGTCCACCGTGGCCTGTACTTTATACTGCTCACCGGCTTTCAGTACGATCACCTTCCAGCCTTTCAGCTTTTTGGCATACAGACCGGCCAGGTGCACATCGGTGATGATCACGCCTTTGTTTTGCGGAACCAGCGACTTCAGGTCCGACAGGCGGGCATCGAAATAATAGTCGACCGCCTGCCGGCTGAAGAGGAACTTCTTTTTCTGCATCTCAGGAATTCAGCACTTTGGTTTGGTGATTGATGCTTTCGAGGTGCACCGCGTCAAAATACTTCGTGATGAACTCCTTGCTCAGGCCCAGCCCCTCTCCTTTCTGGTAGGCACGTTCCAGGATCTCGTTCCAGCGGGCGGTCTGCAGCACGGTAATGTTGTTTTCCTTTTTGTAGGTGCCGATCTTTTCCGCCACTTTCATCCGCTGGCTGAGGATCTGCATCAGCTCATCGTCGAGGTGGTTGATCTGGGCGCGCAGCTTGTCGAGGGCAGCATGGTATTCTTCGGATGGAATGTCTTCCCTTCTCCAGATGATATTGTTCAGCATCTCGCCCAGCACCTCGGGCGTGATTTGCTGTTTGGCATCGCTCCAGGCATTGTCCGGATCGATATGGCTTTCGATGATCAGACCGTCAAAGTCGAGGTCGATGGCTTTCTGCGCCACGTCCTGCAGGATGTCGCGGCGGCCGCAGATGTGCGAGGGATCGTTGATCATGAGCAGCTGCGGGTTGCGGCGCTTCATTTCGATGGCCAGGTGCCACATCGGTGCATTGCGGTACTCGGTGTTGCCGTAGGAAGAGAAGCCGCGGTGAATGAGCCCGATGTCCCTGATGCCGGCCTTCGCCACGCGCTCCACGGCGCCGAGCCAGAGTTCCAGGTCGGGATTGATCGGGTTCTTGATCAGCACGGGAACGGTCACGCCGCGCAGGGCATCGGCCACTTCCTGTACGGAGAACGGATTCACAGTTGTGCGGGCACCGATCCAGAGGATGTCCACATCAAAATGCAGGGCGTCTTCCACCTGCTTCGCCGTGGCTACTTCCACTGCAGTAAGGAGCCCGGTTTCGCGCTTGGCGGCCTGCAGCCAGGGAAGGCCCTTGGTGCCGATGCCTTCAAACGAACCGGGACGGGTACGGGGTTTCCAGATGCCGGAACGGAGCACGTCCACTTTACCGGTTTTGGCCAGGCGGCGGGCCGTTTCCAGCACCTGCGGCTCAGTTTCAGCGCTGCAGGGACCGGAAATGATCAGGGGGCGCTTGGCCCAGACCTGCTGAACGTCTTTCACGTTGGATTCGGTTGCTGTTTGCATGATGCGATCTATTTTAGGTTTAATGTTTAACGTATAAAGTTTAGGTGTTTACGAGTTCACAGGTTCACGGGTTTGCAGGTTTGCGGTTTGCCTGTTTCCTGTTGGTTACGCCTTTCAAATGAGTTCCTTTTTATAAAACAAGTTTTATCGGCGCGTTCTATTCCCAAGTCAACTATTCAACTGATCAACTATTCAACTCCCAATACCCAATTCCCAATTCCAAATCCCTACTTCAATATCCTCCGGATCCGGTTGGCATTTTCCATCAGCTCCGAAAGGTATTCATAGTTCTCTTTTTCGAGGCAGGCCTTGAACTTGCGCAGCTGCGAGATGTGTTCGTTGAGCACGTCGAGCACATTGTCGCGGTTCTGCATAAAGATGGAGGCCCAGGTGGCGGGGCTGCTCTTGGCCAGGCGCACGGTGCTTTCGAAACCACCCGAAGCCAGCTCGAAGATGGCATCTTCCTCCCGCTCCTTTTCCAGCACAGTGTTGGCCAGGGCAAAGGAGGTAATGTGGGAGATATGGCTTACGTAGGCTACGTGCACGTCGTGGTCGTGCCCGTTCATATACACGAGGTGCATCCCCAGTTCCCGGTAGATGTGCTCCACCTGTTCGACGGCATCGGGGTCGCTGTGCTCGCGGTCACAGATCACGGTGGCTTTTTGTGCGAAGGCGCCGCGCACAGCCGCTTCCGGGCCGCTGTATTCCGTACCCCACATCGGGTGGGTGGCCACGAACCGTCCCCGGCGCGGATGTCCTTTTACGGCATCCAAAATGGCGGCTTTCGTGGAGCCGGTGTCGAACACCACCTGCCCATCCACTTCATTCATCAGTTCCGGCAGCAGCTTCGTGATGGCGTGTACGGGAATGGCCAGTACCACCAGCCCCGCTGCGCGCACGGCTTCGGCCACGGGCAGGAGTTCATCCACCAGTCCCAGTTCGAGGGCTTTTT
>DATAGL010000311.1:0-6038 GCA_036263755.1 Chitinophagaceae bacterium
GGTGCTGTCGGTGGCGGTGCCGGTAAAAAAGGCGAAGACGAAGACTTCAAGTTTGAAGAAGACGAAGAGTTCAAAGATCTCTTCAACGACGGCGGCTTCGATGAGGAAGAAGAAGATTTCTAGAAGTGTACATCAAAATAATTTCCCCTGGCTAACGGCGATTTTCCCATCAGCGATTTAGTACAGGTAAAAGAAAAAATGTTGAACTGGACCAGGCAGTTCAACATTTTTTGTTTACTCGATAACCAGCAATATGCCGGCGCCATTCAGCGCCATGAACTGCTGCTGGCTGCCGGGGCTTCCTCCTTTCTTTCGGGCAGCAATGCCGGCTGGTCCGAACTCGATGCCTTCCTGCAGGGCGGCTGGTCGTTTGGTCATCTCTCTTATGAACTGCACTCCCTGATGGGCCCCGTTTCCGCCCCCCACCGGGCCGACCCGGTAGATTTTCCCCCCTTTTTTTTCTTCCGGCCGCAGGTACTGATCCGGGCCTCGGCGGAAAATCTTTCTATTGAGGCCGACGATCCCGAAGCCGTGTTCCGTTCGCTGATGGCGGAAAGGTCACCGGATGCCGTTGAGGTACCCGGACTAGAACTCTCCGGTCGCTGGAGCCGCGGGGAGTACCTCGCCCTTATTGATACCCTGCGGGCCCACATCCGCCGCGGCGATTGCTACGAGATCAATTTCTGCCAGGAGTTTTTTGCCGAAGGGGCGCGGGTGGACCCGCATTCCCTGTTCCGCCGACTCGCCGCCGTATCGCCGAATCCGTTTACGGCCTTTTACCGGCTGGATGACCGTTACCTGCTGTGCGCCTCTCCCGAGCGGTTCCTTGCCCGGCAGGGAAAGACCCTGATTTCCCAGCCTATCAAAGGAACGGCGGGCCGGTCTGCCGACCCGGCAGCAGACGCCCTGCTGAAAGCAGCACTGGCCGCCAGCGCCAAGGACCGCGCCGAGAACGTAATGGTGGTGGACCTGGTCCGGAACGACCTGTCGCGGGTCTGCCGGGAGGGCACGGTGGAAGTAGCCGAGCTGTTCGGGGTGTACACCTACCCGCAGGTACACCAGATGATCTCCACCGTCCAGGGTGAACTGCGCCCGGAGGTTTCATTTTCCGAGATCCTGAAAGCTACCTTCCCGATGGGTTCCATGACCGGTGCCCCGAAGAAAAAAGTCATGGAGCTGATTGATCGCTATGAGCGTTCAGCACGGGGCATTTTTTCCGGCTCGGTAGGCTACGTGGCTCCTTCCGGCGACTTCGACTTCAACGTGGTCATCCGCTCGCTGATGTACCATGCAGCGCGGGCCTACCTTTCCTACCAGGTGGGATCAGGCATTACGTGGT
Organism: Chitinophagaceae bacterium; assembly: GCA_036263755.1. Classification (GTDB taxonomy): domain Bacteria; phylum Bacteroidota; class Bacteroidia; order Chitinophagales; family Chitinophagaceae; genus Flavisolibacter. The sequence continues at coordinate 1,340 of DATAGL010000311.1, forward strand.
ACAGCGACGGGGCGGCAGAGTGGGAGGAATGCCAGCTGAAAGCGGCCGCCATAAAAAAAGTGCTGACCGGTTAGGGACAGCACTTTTATCCGGAGGATCGTAATAGCTTAGAGGGAGGCCGACAGCATCAGCCGTACCGACTCGTCCAGGATCTGCGGACGAACAGTTTGAAATAGGTCCATTTTTTCCTGAGGCAGGCGCAGTTCATAGCTTCCTTTTACCGACAGGATCTTGTCGAAAGCGGGATTCATTTTGTTGAAATCCGCCAGATTCATTTTCAGGTGCTGGGCAATGACCATGGCATTGTACTTACCGCTTAACTCCAGCCGGGCCAGGCCCGCATCGCCGTTTGCGAATGCCGCATTGTCGTCGTTCTGCATCATGTCGCTTGTTTCCCTTTTGGTCAGGGTAGTCAGGCCGCCCTGTCCTTCCATGATGTAATGCGTGGCGATAAACTTCTTTACATGGTTGCGCGATTCAGCCGGCAGATGGTACTGCAGTTTCCAGAAGTCGCGGCTGCCGCTTTTGCGGATGGCCGAGTTTACGTTGCCGGGTCCGCCGTTATAGGCAGCGATCACCAGCAGCCAGTCGCCGTAAATCCCATAGAGCTGGGTCAGGTACCGGGCCGCAGCGTGCGTGCTTTTGGTATAATCGCGGCGGTCGTCGCGGGTGCGGGTGACTTTCAGGCCCATCAGGCGGGCGGTCTCCGGCATGAATTGCCAGGGGCCTACCGCACCGGCCCAGGAAACGGCACCCGATTTGAGGTTGGATTCAATAACCGACAGGTACTTCAGTTCTACCGGGAGTCCGTGACCACTCAGGATGTCATTCATCAGATCAAAGTAGGGCTTGCCCCAGCTTTTCATCTTGTTGAGGTTGTTCCCGTGGCTTTTGACGTAATCATCCACGAAGGAGATGGCCTGCGGATTCAGTTTTTGGGTCGTGAACCCGGCGGCAGAAGCAGTTTCTTCAAACAGGTTCTTAAAGCCGTCCTTGGGGTCAGCTGCGGGGGTCGTCTTGACGGTCGTGTCGTTCAGGAAATTGGCCTTCAGTGTGTCGTTTTGCTGTTGGGTACCGGCAGCAAAAGTTTGAGAGGAGAAGTTGAGCACGCTAATGACCAACAATAAAAGTTTGTTCATCCTTAATGGTTTTATACGATGAGCCTAATCACACGGGTTCTGGTCTCGCCTTTATTGTTGTTGCATCAGTTGATGCGAAAAGCTGAGCAAAGATAGCTCTTCGAAGCGGTTCGAGAGGGCCTGAATTCCAAAAGGAATCTTAAAGGAGTTAAAATAGAGGGGTAAAGCGATCGCTGGCACGCCGGTCAGGTTGGCAAAAACGGTGAAAATATCCCCCATATACATAGCAATGGGGTCAGCCGATTTTTCTCCGGCCTTGTACGCTACCGTAGGTGAATTGGGAGCGAGCAGAATATCAAAGTCCTTGAAAATCAAATCTGTTTGTTGCTGCAGCAGACGGCGGACCTGTTGGGCTTTTGTAAAGTAAGCATTGGAATAGCCGGCGCTGAGGACAAAACTCCCCAGCATGATCCGGCGTTTCACTTCCTTTCCGAATCCTTCAGACCGGTTCCGCTTATAGAAAATGTTAAGATCCTCCGGCACCGAGCCGGACCGGTACCCGTAGCGCACGCCATCGAAGCGGGAGAGGTTGCTGGAAGCCTCGGCTGTGGTCAGCACATAATACGTCGGAACAATATAATCAGTGAGGGAGAAGGAAACCGGCTCTACGGTATGGCCTTCTGCTTTTAACTGATCCAGGGTAGCTTTCAGAGCAGCGGCAATCTCCGGGTCGATGGAAGGATGCTCCATCCATTCAGGAAAATAGGCAATGTGGAACCGGCGGTCACCCGCCAGTGCTGCCGTATAAGCCGGTACGGGTCGTTGGGAAACAGTACTGTCCCAGGCATCGGGCCCGGCAATCACTTCCAGCACACGCGCGGCATCCGGCACATTGCGGGCCAGCACGCCTACCTGGTCGAAGGAAGAACCGTACGCAATCAGTCCATGGCGGGAAACGCGGGCATAGGTCGGCTTCAGGCCCACAATACCGCAGAAGTCGGCCGGAAGGCGGACCGAGCCCCCTGTATCGGTTCCCAGCGCCACCATGCAGAGGCCGGCTTTTACGGCTGCTGCACTGCCGCCCGAAGAGCCGCCGGGCACCCGGCTTTCCTCCACCGGGTTCAGCACCGGCCCGTAAGCGGAATGTTCATTGGTGGAGCCCATGCCAAACTCGTCGCAGTTCTGGCGGCCGATAATGATGGCGCCTTCGTCGAGCAGCCGCTGCACGGCCGTGGCCGTATAAACCGATTGAAAGCCGCCCAGGATGCGGGAAGCGGCGGTGGCACCGTGGTCTTTATAACAAAGCACGTCCTTGATGCCGACGACCACCCCGTGAAGTTTGCCGGTGAATGCCTGATGACCGGCTGCATCGAGGCGGCGGGCCTGCGCCAGCGCCTCCTCGGCATATACTTCGACAAAGGCATTCAGGCGGGCGTGCTGCTCGATGGCCAAAAGAAAATGCCTGACTGCCGCTTCGGTGGTAGTCAGGCCGTTCTTCAATTGGGCATGATAGTGCTCAATGGAGCTAAAGGAAAACAAAGCCGGTCCAGTAATAAGGTTGAGTCAATTAATGCGTTGTTGTGGAAGAGGTCGTGGAAGTAGGGGCCGGTTTTTCGGCGATGCCTTCTTCGATCTCTTTGCGTACGTTGTTCTTGGCATCCTGGAATTCTCGGATACCTTTTCCCAGCCCGCGCATCAGTTCAGGAATTTTACGGCCTCCGAATAAAAGAAGCACCACTAAAAGGATGAGCAGAATTTCGTTCCAGCCAAGGCTCATAAAAATGGATTTATTAAATGAATAATTTCAAAGGTAGCAATATTTACGAGGAAACGGACAGTTTAGTTTTGGTCCGGAAGCGCATAAAAAAAGGCGGAAACCGGGTGGAATCCGCCTTTTAACAATATGTATAAGCTGATTAAGCTTTGGGGGTAACCGCTCTTTTCTTTTCCTGGATCCGGGCGCTCTTGCCGCTGCGCTCGCGCTGGTAGAACAGCTTGGCGCGGCGTACGCGGCCGGCCTTATTCAGGAGGATCGATTCAATGTTCGGGGAAAAGAAGGGGAACACCCGCTCAACGCCAACGCCGTCGGAGATCTTCCGTACGGTAAACGTAGCGGTAGCGCCCTGGCCCTGTTTTTTGATCACATCGCCTTTGAACGACTGGATCCGCTCTTTGTTACCTTCAATAATTTTATAGTTCACAGTGACGTTGTCACCTGCTTTAAAGCTGGGGAATTCCTTTTTGCCGGAAAGCTGCTCGTGTACGAATGCAACAGCGGGGTTCATAACTTCAATTTTAGGGAGTGCGAAGTTAGGGCTTCGGCTGAGACTTTCCAAATATTTGATAAAAGCTGCGAGCTTCAAGCCGCAAGCTGCAAGCCAATCCAGTGGAAATTAACTACCCGTTCAGGGTTTTCATGAAGCCAATCAGCATTCTTTGTTCCTCAACGATGAATTTCATCAATGAATTCCGCAGGCCCTCTTCTCCGAAATCGAGTTCATTACTCAATGTCAGATGCGTTTCGAGTTCATACAACGATCCAAGGGCGATTTCCAGAAAGCGACGATAGTCCTTTTCACTGCTCCGGCTGCTTCCTTCAGCGATATTGGAGGGAATAGAACTGGCAGCCCGGGTGATCTGACTGGAAAGACCAAAACGCTCGTTTTTTGGGAAAAGGGTTACCAGTTTATAAGACAAGAGGGCGATTTGAATTCCTTTCTGCCATATCAGTAGCTGCTTAAAATGCTTCATGCCCCTAAGCTTTTTTCAAAGCTAAAGGGGCATGAATATTTCTAAAAGAGAAAAACCTTTTCAGTTGAACCGAAAATACTTGCAGCTTGTAGCTTTAAGCTTGCAGCTTACCGGGCTACATTCACCGCCCGCTTTTCGCGGATGACGGTGACTTTGATCTGTCCGGGGAAGGTCATTTCATTCTGGATCTTCTGGGCGATCTCGAAAGAAAGGCGGTCGGAGTCCTGGTCGGACACTTTATCGGCTTCCACGATCACGCGCAGCTCGCGGCCGGCCTGGATGGCGTACGCCTTTTCCACGCCGTTATAGGCCTGGGCCAGGTTCTCGAGGTCCTTGATCCGCTGCAGGTACTGCTGCATGATCTCGCGGCGGGCGCCGGGACGGGCACCGGAGATGGCATCACAGGCCTGAACGATCGGGGAGATCACGTACTGCATTTCCATTTCATCGTGGTGGGCGCCGATGGCGTTCACGATGGCCGGGTTCTCCCCGTATTTCTCGGCCAGCTTGGCACCCAGCAGGGCGTGGCTCAGTTCGGTTTCTTCGTCCGGCACCTTTCCGATGTCGTGGAGCAGGCCGGCGCGCTTGGCCAGCTTCGGGTTCATACCCAGCTCGGAGGCCATGATGGCGCAAAGGTTGGCCACCTCGCGGCTGTGCATCAGCAGGTTCTGTCCGTAAGAGGAGCGGAAGCGCATCTTACCCACCATCCGTACCAGTTCCTTGTGCAGGCCGTGGATGCCGAGTTCAATGACGGTGCGCTCGCCGATTTCCATCACCTGCTCTTCCAGCTGGCGGCGGGTTTTGTCTACCACCTCCTCGATGCGGGCCGGGTGGATCCGTCCGTCGGTTACCAGGCGCTGCAGCGACAG
>DATAGL010000312.1:0-7039 GCA_036263755.1 Chitinophagaceae bacterium
GCCTCATGAACAAGGAAGAACTGAAACAATTGATCCAGGACTGTAAAAAGGCCTATGATATGCTGAATATTTCCAGCAAAGAATACGACAAAGCCGTAAGAAAGAACCTGCACTATTTGCACTCCATCATTGAAACCTATAACAACTGTAATGAATGGAAACAGTGATGGTATAGAAGAGTGCTTACTCCTTGACAAAGGCAACCTGAATAGTGACTTTCTGTATGGAATACCCCGGCCAGCGAAACTTTTACAAAAGCTGCGGCAGAAGAGCTGGAACGGGGCAAGCAATACCCCGAAGCGGCAGCCATCCGCCTGAAGTTTGGCCATTACCGTCAGCGGGCTGCTGGCAGCTATGAAAATGGCAAAGAAGGGGCAACCCCTCTTTGCCATACCGCTGCAGGCATTTGAACAACTTACGATGCTACTTTCCCGGCGTATTTCGGGTCATAGTCCACCATCCATTCAATCCCGTACTTGTCCCGGAACATTCCGAAATAGGAACCCCAGGGACTGTCGTCCACCGGCACTTCCACCGTACCGCCGGCGGAAAGCCCGTTGAACAGCCGGTCGGCTTCTTCCCGGCTTTCGGCACTGATGGAGATCTTGGACCGGTTTTCCTGTTCGTTTACCTGTCCCATGCTCCGGGGCACGTCATTGCCCATCAGTACATTCCCGCCGATCGGCAGTGAAATATGCATGATCTTGTCCGCCTCCTCTTCCGGGAACGGCTGTTCAGGGCTGGCTAAATCTTTGAAGCGGACAATTGTTGCGAAGGATCCGCCGAAGACGGACTGGTAAAACCGGAAAGCCTCTTCGGCATTCCCGTTGAAGTTGATGTGCGGGTTGATCAGCGCCATAATGTATCGTTTACGTGGTTTTTGGTTCTATCCTTTGCGGGAGAAAGCCCGGTTTTCAATTCCATTACCGGAAGTCAAACCTACCGCTTCCGCCCGGAAGGCGTACGGTATGAAAGCGGCAAAAAGGAGGTGAATTGCGCCAGCAGGCCACAGGGCTTTGCCCGTCCTTGGGTTGGCGCATACCGCGGACAGCACCCTGACCGGCTGCAAACCCATAGTTTCGCGGGAAAGCGCTACATACTCAGCCTGTCCAGGCTCAGCGCTACAGCGGCGGGCGTGTAGCCCCGTACCCGGAATACCTGCCGGTTCGCCGGATAGTAAGCCGCCTCGCCACCGCGGCGGGTATAAATGGCAATCGCGCCGCCGCCGCCCTGTGTGCCCATGAACGGCGGGGGAAACGCCTTCACAATGGCAATGTCTGCCATGGGCAGGGTGGCCACCTGCTGGGCCGGAACCCGTACCTCGTCCAGGAAAAACGATACCGGGCTGCCCCGCCACCGGGCACTGCCCCCGTTGAATCCGGAAGACGATACCTGCAACCCGGCCACCCGGCCCTGCAGGTAGGATAGAATACTTTGAAAGCCCAGTGCGCTGGGGTCGTCCATCACGCTGAGCAGCCGGCCGTCGCCCGACTGGAACATGCCCCGTACATATTCATCGCTATACTGCTGCGCCCGGCTTTTGTTGGTGCTCCGTACGATGACCGCCGGCAGCTCGGTACCCTCGCCGGCAAAAAGGGCCCCGGAGGCTTCCACGGGCCCGCTGAGGGCCGGCTCCGCCGCTGACGGCGGGTTACCGACATAAAAGGCCCGCCCGGCCACGGCCAGCGGTGACGCGCTGGAATCCAGCCGCGTACTGATGCGGATGTTCAGGGGTCGCTTATTGTTGTTAGTTCCCGAAAAAGCCAGGAGCGCATTGTCTTCAAACAGCCAGTTCCGGATGGCAAATGTACCGTCCGGTCCCACCGCCACTTCCTGCTCGTCCCAGTCGCCGGTTTTGGTGAGCAGCATGGCCCGCACCCGGCCGATGTTCGCCTCCTCTATTTTGCCGATCACTTCAAAGAAGCGTTCCTGCAAACCCGCCAGCAGCACGTACCGGCCCCGGGGCAGCGAATCAGGCAGATACAGTGTTCCCGAAGCCTGCCCGTTGATCACCGGCCAGCGGAGGCGGGTGCGCTGCCCCTGCTCGTTTTCGATCATCAGTTCCACCGTCGCCAGTGACAGGCTTCCTGCCCGGGCAATGCTGTCAGTATGGTGCACCGTGACCGATAAGGAGTCACCGGGCTGTAAGACGTTTTTGCTGAGTTGTATTTCCAACCGGCCCCCCTCCTGCTGCGCCTGTACGGCAACCGTCATCAGCAGACCGGTACAAAGGGTGAATAGCATGCGTTTCATAGCAGCAGTAGCATCAATATTGAAGCCAGTCGCATCGGGTAAAAGGGAAAAGAAAGCTAAAGTTCCCGGGCTGTTAACCTACGTACAGGCAGCAGGGCAGCCGCCCCAAATCCCTTTCCGAACAAAAGGTTTGGCGGGATGAAACATACTGGGTTTTACCGGGGAAAGCCGCTCCGGTTTTGATCCCTCCGGGACGCCGGTGAGCGCCCGGAAATAAACAAAAGCACCTATGATCCATCCCGGGTGCTCAGGGAAAGGAACAGATACCGCTGATTGAAGCGCTGCCCAGGAACCGGCCGAAAGACGCACCGGCCTGCTCACCGGTTCGTTCCTCCTCCGGCTCCCGCTGCACGCACCGCACAAAAGATCCCAACCATGTATGTGGGTTGGGATCTTTGGACCCGTACCGCGGTTCCGGTCCTTCGGGAGGCTGCCCGGAGCGCACCGATCCTATTCCAAGAGCTTGTTCAGCTTGTTCCGGGTATTGGCATCCTCTTTCAGGGACAGGGCTTTTTTAAACTGGTCGATGGCCTTTGCTTTGTCTCCGGTCGCCACAAAAAAATCGCCGTAAGAATCATACACATTGGCGCTGTTCGGGTAGAGCTGCACGTTCAACTTAAAGAAGCCCTCCGCCTTCCGGTATTGCTTTCTTTGCAGAAAGCGGTATCCCCATACGTTGGTTTCCCATTCCGGCGGCTTTACTTCATAGCCATATAGTGCGGAGATCCGCTGGTACCGCTGCCGGTGCTTCTCGGCAAAGGCCACGGTGGAATCCAGGACATCACTGTTCGTGATGGTTAATGGGTAATCGGCAAAGATGAAGCGCAGGGCATCATAGGCGGCGATCAGGGGCACTGAATTATGGGTATGGTCCTCGTAGTATTTGCTCGCGTACCGCAGCCCCTTCCCTTTGCCCGATTGTAAAAACTGATCCAGGTCCAGGGTGGCACGCATCGGCTGCGTTTCCAGCGTAGTGTCTTTCCGCAGTTTTTTTAGATCCATGGGCTGATCGATCGTCCGGGCCATGGCCAGGTACAAGGTCGTTCCCGAAAACTCCTTTTCGGCCAGCCGCTTCTTTGCTTCCTTCAGGTATGCGGTATTGTCCCACCACATACTCGGATCAATGGAAATATAGGTACGGAACAACGGGGTGCGGGTGGTCAGCGCATGGAGCGCGGTCAGCCCGCCGAAGGAATGGCCCATCAGGAGCTTATAGGGCTGGGTAGGGTATTTCTGATCGATATGCGGTATGAGTTCCTTTTCCAGGAACGACAGGAAGGCTTCCCCGCCTCCCGACGCTGTTTTGATGGCGGGAGAAAGGTATTTCAGGTAGGGATCATCCCCCAGTCTGGTAGGCGTCAGGTCCCGGGTCCGGTTCGTGTTCGAAATGCCTACGACGATCATTTCCGGGCAAACCGTATTGCTGTTCACCTGGCTGAGCTGCTGGATCATGCCCACTACGGAAGCGAAATGCGCATCGCCGTCGAGCAGGTAAAGCACGGGAAACCGCTGAGCGGTATCCACAGGGGCTCCGCCTCGGCTGGGCACATACACCAAGATCTTTCGCTGTTCCTTTAAGATAGCTGAGGAAACGGTATCCACCGTTCCGATCGTAATTCGGTTGTCCTTCTGGCCAAAAGCCATGGCCGAGATAAGGAAAGCCAGGACGGCGCTGCTGATTCTTTTCATGGAGAGGAGGTTGGGCGTTTTTTAGTGGGAAGGAACCGGTAATCCGTACCGGAGGCCGGTCCTTCTTTTGGATCGCCCTGCGAAGAAAGGGACACCCGCGGTGACTGGGAAAAGCGATATACAACCCGCCGGATGGGATCGACGAAAGCCCTTTTTCCCGCTGCCGGGGCGCCCGCAGAGCCAATGGGGCCATTCGCAGAGGGGCCTCCTGTCTTTCGTCGAACGGGCAGCCGCTGAACGGCTGCAGGAAATACCTTTGTTCCATGAAACGAATCAAAAGGGTGTTCCTGGGGGTCCAGACCGGTCTCTGGATCCTCTTTACCCTGCTGATGGCCTTGCAGCTGAGCCAGGAAACCGCCCACTGGGAAACGCTGACGGCGGGGGTGGTGGCAACCTGCCTGTATGTCTTTTACGGCCACCGCATCCTGATGATCCGGTACCCGGGCAGAAAGCGGTACGGCGCTTATCTCCTCTGGCTGGCTGCCCTGGTGGCCACGGGTCCTTCGTTTTACCTGTTGTTCCATTACCGGCGGTTTGCTACCTGGGACCTGTTCTCCGAGTATTACATCATATCCGTTTTCTCCGTTGTCCTGCCGTTTGTGTTTTTAAGCTGGCTGGCCCGGGTCACCGAAAACCTGGTCATCAACACGTTCAAAAAAGAACAGCTGGAGAAGCAGGCGGTCGAATCTGAACTCCATTATTTAAAGTCGCAGATAAACCCGCATTTTTTATTCAATACGCTGAACAACATCCATACCCTGGCCTACAAGCAGGCCCCGACGGCCCCGCAGGCCATCACCCGGCTGGCTTCCCTTATGCGCTACATGATTTACGAGTCCAATGCCCCTACCGTGCCCCTGTCGCGGGAAATGGAGTACCTGCAGGACTATGTAAGCCTGCAGCAACTCCGCTACAAGGAAAAGGGGGTGGCGGATGTCCGGATCGAGGGAGCAGCGGAAGCCTGCACCATTGCCCCGCTCCTGTTTATCCATTTGCTGGAAAATGCCTACAAGCACAGCCCCGCCGGACTCCGGCCCGGCGACCTCAAAGTACGCGTGGAGGTACAGGACGGGGTGCTTACCTTCAGCGTGCAGAACCCGGTGGGCGCGCGCCGGGCGCCCGCATTCGATGAACCCGGCGGCATCGGCCTGCCGAATGTCCGAAAAAGGCTGGCCCTGCTTTATCCCGGCCAGCATACCCTGGACATCCATCCGGCAGCCGGAACGTTTACCGTCGTGCTCACCATTCATGGTCTTCAATCCCCGCTGCATGAAGCAAAAGCTCACCTGTTGTATCATTGACGATGAGCCGCTGGCCCAGGAGATCCTGGAGGCGTACATTGCCAAGGTTCCCTTCCTGGAGCTGAAAGGCAGTTTCGGCAGCCCCCTGGAAGCCGCAGGGGTCCTGGAGGAAAGCAAGCCGGATCTTCTGTTCCTGGACATCAACATGCCGGACCTGGACGGGCTCAGCTTTATTCCGATGCTGAACCCCAAACCGGCGATCATCCTGACGACGGCCTACGACCAGTATGCCCTGAAGGCTTTTGAGCTGGAGGTGAAGGATTACCTCCTGAAGCCTTTTTCGTTTGAACGCTTTTACAAAGGTGTGCTGCGCCTCTACCAGGAACAAACCTTGAGGATGCCGGCGGAAAAGGAGGAACCAAAACAGGAAGGGAAAGAGGAGCCGGGATCCATCTTCCTAAAAGTGGGCCACCGCATCCAGAAGGTCGCCACCGGTGAAATCCTGTACGTGGAGGCGATGAAAGACTACCTGCGGATTCATACGGCCGATGAAAAGATCATGACGCTTCTGAACTTCGCCAAACTGGAAGAGCTGCTGCCCGCCCGGGAATTCGCGCGCGTGCACCGCTCCTTCCTGGTAGCCATCGACAAGATCGAACACATCGAGAAAAACCGGATTTTCATCGCCGGTCAGGCCATCCCCATCAGTGACACCTACGCGGAAGCCTTTTACAAAAAGCTCAAAGGCTTTCCGTAGACGGGTTCTATAGCGTTCAAGAATCTGTTCATGAGATTGCCTGTAAAGCCCCTATTAGGCGCCGTTCTGCATCAGCTGTCGCATCCGTCACAGGCCGTTACTTCCGCCCACCACCCGTCACGAAGCTTCATTGTGTCGACGATAACTACCCGGGAACTGTACTTTTTTCGGCCAATCGGACCAAAATGAAGATAGCTCCAGGCTGATGTATTTGATGAGCAGGACCTTAAAGCAGCAGAAGTGTCTCCTGCCTGAAAGCTAATGCTTCCATGTCCGGCGCTGAACCACTGTTTGAGGCGCGGCACATTAAAGCCTGCAAACTTTTCCGGACCATTCGGACCTCCGACATAAAAAAGCCCTTTACGTGTAAAGGAATCAAGCAGCGGCTTATTAGCAAGTATCTCTTGTTTTACAGCAAAAAACTCTTCTAACTTATGAGGCGCTTCTTTAATCCAGGACCGGGCCTCGACTTCACATTTGTCAGGCGTGCAACTGAATGAAAGCAATGAATAAAGGGCTACTACGATTCGAAAAGTCTTCATGTATGCGGGCATCCGTAACGAGGCTTTAAAAAGTACAAGGAATCTATGATTATATAATCTCCCCGTTGCCCTAAGATAAACAGAATTGGTAAGTACACACTATGTACTGCTTCCTTCATTTCGGCAAACCTGTGTTGTATGCAGCTTATCTAACTTTAGGCCAAGTTTAAATACTTATTTAGCTGTGAGCCTTTTCTTGTAAGAACAGACTGAGTTGTTCCAATCTCATTGTTTCAGCGGCTTGATATAAGTACTGCCAAAATTCTTTAGGAGCTAGAAAGCCTGTTTCATCGACTAGTTCTAAAAGGCTATCCAAAGCTAATCCAAACTCATAATGCTGCATATATTCAAAATAGTAGCCAAATTGCCTGTTCATCCTAATGGCCTCAGGTATTAATGAGGCTGCTTCAGCAAGAAGTTTGATTATGGTAGATTGATTTGCCATTACTCTCAAGAGAAATGTTATGGTTGCATACAACGACCAGGGCTTAGGGCTGTGGTCAAAGATGAATTTAGCGCTTTATCGAATGCTGAGAGGCCATAGCGCAATAGCCCAT
>DATAGL010000313.1:0-6688 GCA_036263755.1 Chitinophagaceae bacterium
ATTTGGCCCATCCCGAAACCGTGGAATATATCGCCATCGGAACCGATACGTTTGTGTACGACCGGGGTTACCTGGAACTGCGCCACCGGCTGACACCTGTTCAGATTGCCGCCCGCCGGCGGCTGTTTGTAGCCGACAGGCAAAAGATCAGCGGGTACGGACAGGCTTCCTCTGCCGGTGCCATCCAGAGCTATTCCGGGATGAACGACAACCGGGGCCAGTATGATCTGAAGGTGCGTGAACGAATTCTCTTCCGTAAACAGATCCTCTTTTATATCAGCACGGGAGAAGGCCATTTTCTGCCCCTGACCCGAAAAAACCTGCTGAAAGCCTTCCCCGGCAAAAAGGGGCAGCTGGAGGCTTACCTCGACCGGGAAAAACCGAACTTAAATAAGGAAGAGGACGTGCAGGCCCTGATGCACCTGGTTAAAGGAACTTCCTGAGCAGCCTTTCCCACCGGATAAAGGAACCAACTGATAAGGGTACTGTGATTTTTCCCTGCGGGTCAATGAGTAGAAAGCGGTATAAATGGCCGCAACCGTACCGGTAAGAGACTAATACCGAAATCCCCAAAATGCCCGACCGGAGCTGCTGTCCGGCCTGGTATGATATTTATTTGTCTAGTAAACTCTACAATAGGGAGCGGCTATAGCGTTTTTTCCTCATCTGACCGCTTGCAGCCGCCTGAACCACTTTGGCACTTTATTGGCCGCAATCACCACGCAACTTATTGTATCCCAAAAAATTCCTTAACCAAAAAAGAGTGAGTTATGGCAGACAACACCAATCAAGAGCGCAACCGCGGGTTCGGTTCATCGGACGAAGGACAGCGTCAGGAAACCTCCCGTGAAGGCGGAGAAAGCCGTGGCGAACAGAACGGCCGTGGCCGCCAGTCCTCCAACCGTGGTTTTGCCGCAATGAATCGCGAACAGCAACGCAAGATCGCCTCCGAAGGCGGACGAGCCGCACATAAGCAGGGCGTAGCCCACGAGTGGAATTCCGAAGAAGCCCGCGCGGCCGGACGGAAAGGGGGTGAAGCCGTCAGCCGTAACCGCGAGCACATGGCGGAAATCGGCAGACGCGGCGGCCAGAAATCCGGACGCAACCGCAGCAGCAACCGCCAGGAGTAAGGGTGGTAACAAAATCCGCCTGCACCGTTCCGGCCAGGCGGATTTTCTTTTTTATTCAGCCTTCATTTGGAACAGGACTTGAAGCCCTATCCAGAAAGCTTTACTTATGGAAGATCTTTTTTCAACCAATATCAGCGTTAATGATAAAAACGGGCTGTACCGGGTGGTTTTTGATAACGAACAGTACGTCTTTCTCCCGGAAGCTAATGACGCTGAACTTCCCACTTTTTCGTTCCGCAGGGAAGCCGATGCCTGGCAGGAACAATCCCTGATCGATCCGGCGCTCCGGAACCAGGCCGTAGATGCCCTTGAAAATTACCTGCTGGCACAGCATTAAACGGGTCACCCCGTTTTTTTTGTTTCTTCTTCTTTCCGCTCGACGCGTGGCCGGAACACCAGGACCGTAAAGGTTTCCTGTGCCTGGCATTGGCAGGTATATCCTACTTCTTCAAATTTTTGGATCAGTCCGGCACGTAAATCCTGTTCTGCCGGGTGAGCAGTGTTGTTTTCCTGTTTCATGGGGATAGACCGGGGATTTTCCCCTGGTAATAATACTGTCTAAAAAATTGTTCCCCCGCCGGGCTGGCTCAGCCTGCTTTAGTTTCCGGCCGGGAAAACAGCACCGGATTCCACAAGTGGGGAAGAGATGGGAAAGGGTGTGGTTAAAAAGGGATAAAACGTACAAGCACATCCGGCAGAAGCAGGCCCGGCACCTGTAAAAACCACAATTTCAAGTACCTGCTGTTACTTTTTTTCCCTGTTTCGTCCCATTAAAATACACAGTGCAAATTGCCTGATTGGAATGGTCTTTGGCTTTCTACCATAGACTTAAATGATGTGATATGTTACCGATGTGGTTTTTTATAATCCTGTTTTTACTGATCGGGTACCTCCTGTACCTGACCCGTCCCACTGAAGAAACCTTTGCTACCCTTAGCCGGAATCAAATGCGCAAATTACAATACTGGCTCCGCGGCACGCGCAGAACGTGACACGGACGGTCCGATATAATTGAGGGTGTGTTTACGTGTGGTTGATAAGAAAAAGTGGCTCCAGCGGGCCACTTTTTTCGCGCCCGCCCTCGCGGGCAACCGCTTATACCAATGCTTGCTCCTTCCGGTAACCAGCAGCGTAACTTAAAGAAAAAAGGTATGTACCGCTGGCTCTACACTTTAATGGCCGGTACCTTTACGCTCACCGGCTGTGCCCAGTCTGCTCCCACTGTTGCTTCGGAAGATCGGTCCGTTCTGGAACCCTGCGAAGGTTGCGAAGCCATTTACGAATGCCCTGTTCCCTTTACCGCGCTTACGGCCACTGATACCCTTCCCGGTTACGCGGGCAGCCGCCGTCCTTTCCGGTTGCAGGGCGTGGTGTACCGGCCCGACGGGAAAACACCCGCTGCCGGGGTCGTGATTTATGCGTACCATACCGACAGCACGGGGGTTTATCCGGCTCCTGAAGGGGCGCAGGACTGGTCACGCCGGCATGGTGCCCTCCGGGGCTGGGTCCGCACCGACGCACAGGGCCGCTACACTTTTTTTACGACGCTACCGGCCCCCTACCCCGGACGCAATGCACCGGCGCATGTGCACCTGACGGTAAAGGAACCCGGTGTGGGTGCCTACTGGATCGATGATGTGGAGTTCAAAGGAGACCCGTTATTACCCGCCAGCCGGAGCGGGTACCGGGAGCAGGGCGGACCGGGCCTCGTGACCCTGTCCAGGAATGGAGAACGATGGGAAGCCTTCCGGCCCATTTACCTGGGGCGCCAGGTAGCAGGCTATCCCGCAAGGCGTTAAGCCGGAGGATACGTGCGGGCACCAAAGAGCAGGCTGCCGATCCGCACCAGGCTGGAGCCTTCTTCCAGGGCCAGCCCATAATCCCCACTCATGCCCATGGATAGAACCTGTAAAGGATAACTTAAGGAGGCATCCTGCTGCAGGCCGGTGTACAGTTTACGGAGGGTGCTGAATTCCGTACGCACCTGTTCGGTGTCCTCCGAAAAAGAAGCCATTCCCATCAGTCCCTTCAGCGCTATGTTACGGAGGTTGGTAAGTGCACCGGTGCGGAGAAATGCTTCCGCTTCAGCCACGTCCATTCCGAATTTGGTTTCCTCCCGCGCAATGTGTACCTGCAGCAGTACGTCCTGCACCTTGTCGTGCTTCGCTGCCTGCCGGTTAATCTCGGTCAGCAGCTTCAGGCTGTCGGCTCCATGTATCAGGTGAACAAAGGGAATGATGTACTTCACCTTATTGGTTTGCAAGTGGCCGATGAAATGCCAGCGGATGTCCTGCGGCAGCTGTCCCGCCTTTTCCACCAGTTCCTGCACGTAATTTTCTCCGAAATCGCGCTGGCCCAGGTCGTACAACTCCCGGATGTCGGACACCGGTTTTGTTTTGGACACGGCTACAAGCGTCACCCCGTTGCGGTCCAGCCGTTCTTTCAATTCCAGGTAAGCTTCTTTATTCACCGCCATGCTGCAAAATAAAAGAGAATGAAGCAACCCGGCCGGAGAATCTGGCTGCAGTGCCAAACGTTCGCCAGACGCTTCAATCTCTGTGTTTCAATTTTTCTTTACTTCAGGATGGTCCGGCTGATCACAATCCGCTGCACTTCACTGGTGCCTTCGTAAATCTGCGTGATTTTCGCATCCCGCATCAGGCGTTCCACATGATATTCCTTGACAAAGCCGTACCCTCCATGGATCTGCACGGCTTCCGTGGCCGTCCACATAGCGGTTTCAGAAGCGAACACCTTAGCCATCGAGGAAGACAAGGTATAATCCGTATGCTGGTCCTTATCCCAGGCAGCGCGGAGGCACAGCAGCCGGGCCGCTTCAATGCGGGTGGCCATGTCGGCCAGCTTGAAGGCTATGGCCTGGTGGTTCATGATCTCCGTGCCGAAGGCCTTGCGTGTTTTGGAATACTGGAGCGAAAGCTCGTAGGCTCCGCTGGCAATACCCAAGGCCTGGGAAGCAATGCCGATACGGCCGCCGGCGAGGGTTTTCATGGCAAAGCGGAAGCCGAAACCATCCTCCCCGATCCGGTTTTCCTTTGGCACTTTTACATCGTTGAACAGGATGGTGTGCGTGTCGGAAGCCCGGATACCGAGTTTATTTTCTTTTCCGCCCACCACTACCCCGGGCCAGTTTTTTTCGACAATGAATACGTTGATGCCTTTGGAGCCTTTGGCCGGGTCGGTCTGTGCAATCACCAGGTAAACCGATGCGGTCCCACCATTGGTGATCCAGTTCTTGGTACCATTCAGCAGGTAATGATCGCCCCTGTCTTCAGCTGTTGTGCGCTGGGAAGTAGCATCGGAGCCCGCTTCCGGCTCGCTCAGCAGGAAGGCGCCGATGTAGAGCTCACCGTCTTTTTTGCCCTGCGCCAGCGGGGTCAGGTATTTTTGTTTTTGCTCTTCGTTGCCAAACGCTTCAAGTCCCCAGCACACCAGCGAATTGTTCACGCTCATGCAAACGGAAACGGATGCATCCACTTTACTGATCTCTTCCATCGCCAGTACATAGGAAACCGTATCCAGCCCGGCACCGCCAGATCTGGGGTCCACCATCATGCCCATAAATCCGAGGTCGGCCAGCTTCGCAACCTGTTCACGGGGAAACTGCATCTTTTCATCCCGTTCAATTACCCCGGGCAGGCATTCATTCTGGGCGAAGTCCCGGGCCGCCCGTTGAATCATTAAATGTTCTTCACTTAGTTGAAAATGCATAGCAAGCAATTTAAGCCGTAAAAATAGGGAAATTGGTTGCATATGCAATTAACCGGATCGCGGGTCAGAGCGGTTGGAAAAGGTTTGCCGGAATGCCGCAGCCGGCAACCTTTTCCGGCTATTGTCCAATGAAATGAGGACAGACCTATCGGCCTCCTCCCGAGTGGCCTGCTGACCGCGAACCATTGGATTGCCGGTTCGTCAGGCACCGGCCAGATGGCCCGCTGTTTTTCGTTCGAGGGCCAGTTGCCGTAAGGACCAGATATGCAGGGTGGCTGCCAGCACCACCAGGACCGAAGGGAGGTAAAAGAAAGGAAACGCTGCGACGATAGTATTAGCCGGTTCGTTGTGAAAATAACGAATCGGAAGCGGCATGGACAGAACCGATATGACGAGGATGTTGATCAGCAGCACCAACCCGGTCACATTATATACCAGGGCAATGGTACGCCGTTGTTCCGGGTACCGCTGGATGAGCCAGGCGGCCGGAAGGGCCAGGAGCCCGCTGAGCACATCAAAGTTGTATCCTTCCCAGGACATCTGTACCGGCAGCAGCTGGCGTTCATGAAGCAGCCAGAGGATGACCTCCACCCCGATGCGGAACGATTGAAAAAGGATGAACCAATGCAGGGGAACGGACCGGAGCAGCTGGCGGAACGGCCGTGTCCAGGACAGCAGTGAGGTGGCCATCAGGGCTCCAAAAACCAGCAGCAAGGGACGGGGCGGCAGGCTCTTGAAATTATTGGTCAGGCCGCTGTAGGAAAGAACGGATACCAGAAGGAACCAACCCGCTGTCAGCAGTACCGCTATACGGAAAAAGCGGCGCTGTTGGTCCCGGCTCAGTTGTGAACGGCGCAGGCCGGACCGGATAATGCGGAGCAGGACCAGCAGGCAGGCGATGGAAAGAACGGCCATCAGGAGCCCCGGAAGAAATTTGGGTTGCATGTAGTTGGGTTTAGGATACAAAGGTGATCTGCATCTGCGGTAATGGCGGTAGCCATAATTGCTAATTTGCGGCCGCCCGGTAATCGGTCGGATAGATCCGCTCCCGCCGGTAAAACAGGCGGCTGAACGAATTGGCATTCTCAAAACCCAGGCGGTCAGCGATCTGGTGGACCGGGATGCCGGATTGCCGTAAAAGTGTTTTCGCTTCTTCCAACCGCAACTGCTGGAGGTACTGGTAAGGCGAAAGCCCGAAAGTTTGCCGGAACAGGCGCAGGAAATGAAACTTGGACAGGCAGGCCGCTTCGGCCAGTTCATCCAGTGTGACCGGTTCCTGCAACCGTGCCTGCAGGCAGTCCCGTGCGGCTGCCAGGCGCCGGTACAGCTCCTCCCGGGTGGAGGCTTTCACAGCAGGCAACCGGCGGATCTGCTGCATTACTTCCCGTTGCTGCAACACCAGGTAATTCAGCAACACCACCATCTGTTCTTCAAAGCGCATCCGGTCCACTCCTTCTTCGTGCATCTGCCGGAAGCGCAGGATGATCTGATGAAAAACGGCATCTTTTCGGTAGAGCTGGTTGTGAAACCGGAAGGGTACTGCCGGCTGGTCCATTCCGTTCAGCAACGCGGTTTCGGCCGGGGTCCGCAGGGAGGAAAGGGCCTGGCCGGAAAGGTACTCCCCGATATGGATGTTGAAGGTCTCCACCGGGCTGCTGCTTTCCACTTCCAGCGTATATTCCTGATGCAGGTTGGTCAGAAAAAAAGAATGTTCCGGTATCTGCACCTTGCGGTTATCCGTTGTGCAAAAACTCCGGCCCTTCAGGTTCAGGAACAGGGAAATGGGACCCTGCACATCCGGCCGGTACGCCTCCCGTACTTCGGTATGA
>DATAGL010000314.1:0-3071 GCA_036263755.1 Chitinophagaceae bacterium
CGGCATAACGTTGCTGCTGGCCACCATCGCCTTGTTCTTGAAACCGGATACCACCTTGTCATCCCCTTTCATCAGGGCCTCATACCCATCCTTCGCCACTTTAACGGGATCGGACAGCTTCGTATCCAGGATCTTGGATTCCTGCATATCGGCCTTGTTGAAGAAATCGGTATCCGTGGCGCCGGGCTGCAGGGCCGTAACCGTTACAGCAGAGTCTTTCAGCTCTCGGATGAGTCCTTCGGTAAAGTGCAGCACAAAGGCCTTCGTACCATGATATACCGTCTGCCAGGGGCCGGGCAGTTCCGAAGCAATGGAGGCCAGCTGCAGGATCTTGCCTTCGTTCCGGGCCACCATGTCTTTCAGAAACAGGTGGGTGAGCACCGTCAGGGCCGATACATTCAGCTGGATGATATCCAGCAGCCGGCGGATGTCCGCTTCCACGAAGAGGCCGTACTGGCCCTGTCCGGCATCATTCACCAGCACATCCACAAGGAGGTTCTTTCCTTTCACTTCTTCATACAGCTCGAAGGGTGCTTCAGGCTGAAACAGGTCCTTCGCAATGGGCACCACCTGCACGCCATACTGCCGGGTGAATTCTTCCGCCCGCTGGCGCAGGGATTCTTCGGTGCGGGCGACAATGATCAGGTTATAGCCGTCCTGGGCAAACAGCTTGGCCAGTTCGTAACCGATGCCTTCCGTGGCACCGGTGATCAGGGCATAACGATTTTCGGTATGTTCCATTTTATTTGATTTATGCTTTTGGATAAATAGGGTTTTGATGATTGCAGCACCGGTTGCTGCAGGGGGCGCTTCCCGCCCATGCCGTTTTCGGCTGTGCGGTCCCGGCAGTAGCCGGCCGGCCCTTTACGGGCTTAACCGGACGGGTCACCGGTTCAACATTTTGCCGCCCGGCAACAGCCTCAGCCATTTTTGCATCGGTTCAAAAGTTCGGAGGATAAATAAAATTATTGTACCAGCCCTGTTTGGAGAGGCTGCTCCTACATCTGGAGAACAACCACGACCTGAACTAGGTGATCGGGGACTGCTATGCATGGGAGGACACCCGGGGATGGAGGCCTCCCGTGAAATGCCGGCGGTATATTTCTGGGTCTTTGCCCGCACGCTGGGCCTGGAAGGGTACCGCATCGATCAACCGGATCGTATCCATGAAGTGCGGACACCGGCTATTACTGCGGACCTGCCGGTACTGGCTGAAGCCGTAACCGGTCCGAATATTCCATCCTCCCGCCGCACAGGACCAATCGCCAGCTTCAGAAGCCGGGCAAAGCCCTGACAGCGGAACCGGATGACGTGGAAGCGATCATGCGCAAGCCCCACGGGAATGGCAGGCTTCCCCGAAATGTGAACGGAAGGGAACTACCTGGTCTATAGATTCATCAGTTATTCACTTCTGCCCTCAAGCATGGGCACAAAGGAAAAGGGATCGAAGTGTTCGGTGCGGACCGTTCCCTCCGCTTCCCTGGTAACCCGTGTCATGATCTGCGGCCGTTCCCGGCCCAGCGGCAGCACCAGGGTTCCGCCCGGCTTCAGCTGCTCTACCAGCACCGGCGGAATTACCGGGGCCGCAGCCGTAATGAGGATCCGGTCGAAGGGCGCATACCGGGGCAGGCCTTCATACCCATCTCCGTAAAAGAAAAAAAGGTTGGTAAATCCCTGCAGGTAGGCAAATCCCTGGTTCCGTTCGAAAAGCCGGCGCCGGCGCTCCACCGTAAAAACCTCGGCAGCCAGCAGCGACAGCACCACGGCCTGGTAGGCACTGCCGGTACCAATTTCCAGCACGCGGTCCGAAGGGCGCACCCCGAGCAGCTGCGTCTGGTAAGCTACGGTATAGGGTTGCGAAATCGTTTGACCCTCACCGATCGGAAAGGGCCGGTCTTCGTAGGCCTGGCCGTCCTGCTCCGGCTGCATGAAGAACTGGCGGGGCACGGTCCCCAGGGCCGACAATACCCGTTCGTCGGTGATGCCCTTTGCTGCAATGGATTGCACGAGCTGCTCCCGCAAGCGCCGGTGCTCTGCCGTATCGTTGAACTGCCGCATGCCTGTGGATGAACCTTCACAAAGGGCGTTCCATTCCGGGACCGGGCGGAAAGCGGCCCTCAAGCGCCGGACAGCCGAATATCTATTCCGGCGTACTTTCCAAAGGAGCGGTTCAGCGGATGGCACGCCTTTTTTATACATAGGCCGCCTGCATCTAAAAACATAACCTATGGCCCCACAAGAAACCGCCGGTACCGGCATCCAGGACCCGCAGCACAAATACCCGAAACCTCCTTTCCCCAGGCAGGAGCAGCCCTGGCCGGGACTGGCCGGCAAAATGGACCCCTTGCCCGACCACGGCGAAAAAAGCTATAAAGGTTCCGGGCGCCTCCAGGGAAGAAAAGCGCTGATCACCGGGGGTGATTCCGGCATCGGCCGGGCAGCCGCCATTGCCTATGCCCGCGAAGGAGCGGATGTGGCCATCAATTACCATCCTTCCGAGGAACCCGATGCCCGGGAAGTAATTGCCCTGATCGAAGCCGAAGGCCGCAAAGCCGTGGCGCTGCCGGGCGACCTGACCGATGAAGCGTTCTGCCGGCAACTGGTGGAGAATGCCGTCCGGGAGTTGAACGGGCTGGACATCCTGGTCAGCAACGCAGCCTACCAGCAGACGAAGCCCTCCATCCTGGACATCACCACCGAGCAGTTCGACCGGACGATGAAAACGAATATCTATGCCCCCTTCTGGATCATCAAGGCAGCCCTCCCCCACCTGAAACCCGGCTCCGTGATCATCGGCAGCACATCGGTGCAGGCCACAGATCCTTCACCCGAGTTGTACGACTATGCACAAACGAAAGCAGCAACGACCAGCTATGTGCGCTCACTGGCCAAGCAGTTGGCGCCGAAAGGCATCCGCGTGAATGGTGTAGCCCCGGGTCCGATCTGGACACCCTTACAGGTCAGCGGCGGAGCCACGCAGGAAAAGCTGGAAGAGTTCGGAGGCGATACGCCGCTGGGACGGCCCGGCCAGCCGGCGGAACTGGCTTCCATTTATGTACAGCTGGCCGCCG
>DATAGL010000315.1:0-2093 GCA_036263755.1 Chitinophagaceae bacterium
AGACCGTGTTACGGCGCCGGCGGTCAGGCGCAGGAAAAATTGTACGCATCATCTTGCTGATCCTGCTGCTGGGATTCGGCATCTACTTTTACTGGAAATATTTTTTCACTTACAGCAGCGGCAACCGGTACGGATTGCTGCAAAAGTTCTCCACCAAGGGTAATCTCTTTAAAACCCATGAGGGCGAGCTCATCCTCAGCAGCGTACGCGGCAATGCCAATGTTCCGCTGGCTTCCGAAAAATTCTTTTTTACCGTTTCCGACGACCGGATTGCCCAGCAGCTGATGAACCTGCAGGGCCGTTCGATTACCGTTCATTACAAGGAGAAGAACGGCACCCTGCCCTGGCGCGGCGACAGCCGGTATATTGTGGACAGTGTACGGGCGGAGTAACTGGGTTGGGGTTTGGAGTTGGGTATTTGGAATTGGGTGTTGGGAAGTTGATCTGTTGATCAGTTGACTGGTTGATAGGAAAGTAGCCCGCCGGACGCCGGCAGTAGCAGGCAAGGAACAATTGCCTGCAGGAATCACATCGTACATCGTACATCGTAAACCGTACATCGCATCAGCCTGCATACAGGAGAAAGATCACCGGCCGCTTATGCAGTTCGGGGACTCCTTTTTTCCACTGCGCTACGGAACGGGTGCGCAGGAATTCGGTCGGGGCGGTGAGGTCGGCGGCAATGCAGAGCTGTGTTTGCGGCTGCAGGGTTTTGAGCAGCACCTCGAGCAGCTGGTTGTTGCGGTAGGGCGTTTCGATAAAGATCTGCGTGCATTGCTTCTGGCGGGATTCGCTTTCGAGGCTACGGATGCTTTTTACCCGTTCGGCCGCTTCGATGGGCAGGTAGCCCACAAACTGGAACTGCTGCCCGTTCATACCGCTGCCCATAAGGGCCAGCAGGATGGAGCTGGGGCCCACCAGCGGCCGTACGGTAGCATCCATTGCCTGGGCCAGGTGCACCAGCCGCTGGCCGGGATCGGCCACGCCGGGGCAGCCGGCTTCCGATACGATGCCGATGGACAGCCCGTTGGCGACCGCTTCCCGGAAGGCGGCCTCCGTGGCCGGCGTCACTTCCTTGATCGCGTGCCAGGCAAAGGTGTCGATCGGCATTTCTTTCCAGAGCAGCTTAAAGAACCGTCGGGCGGTGCGTTCGTTTTCCACGAAAAAAACCGTGCATTGCTGCAGGGCCGGCAGGATATAGGCCGGCAGGGTTTCGGTAACGCCATCGGCCAGTACGGTAGGGATGAGGTAAACGGTAGCAGGCATATCAGGCGTTTTTGACTTTGTGCAGGCTTAGTGTGGCAGCGATCACCGCATAGGCCGGCGCGGCAATCCACCCGATAACCGGCAGGGCATGCATGAGGAAGAACAGGAGTCCGTTACCGATGGCCAGTCCCTTGTGCCGGCCGATAAAGTCGATGCTCTGCGCCTTGGTGAGCCGGTTGCGCTCGCAGCTGTAGTCGAGCATGGAGAAGCCATAATAATAACACTCCACGAACAGGGCGATGATGGGCGTGATCCAGCCGAACAGCGGGAACAGCGAAAGCAGCAGCAGGGCGAGGATGTACAGTGTTTGCCAGAAGGTGTTGCGCAGTGCCATGGAAATTCCGCGGGCCACGTCTTTCAGGAGCTGCCGCCAGCTGAAGGGAAAATCGCGCCCCTCGAGGATGCTTTCGGTTTTTTCGCTCAGGTAAGCAAACACCGGCGAGCCGATGATCAGGAACAGGTATTTGAACAGGGAAAAATACAGGAGTATGAGGATGAGCCGCAGGATCACCTCGGCCATGATGAACAGAAAGCTCAGCAGCTCGCTGCGCTGCTGCTGCAGCCAGGCGGCGAGCCCGATCCGGTTGCTGGCCCAGGACACGGCTTCGTCGGAAGAGATCCAGAAAAAATAAATGCCCGCCACGAACAGCACCATATAGAGGAGGCCGGGGATGAGGATCCACTTCCACAGCCGGTGCGTGCGGATGAACGCGTGCGCTTCGAAGTAGGCCTGGACGGCTATGATGATTTCTTTCAGCAACAGGCTGGGTTTTGGTGGTGGCCGGATAAAAAAGAATGAAGCGGTTCATCAGCGGATGAATCGCGGC
>DATAGL010000316.1:0-4726 GCA_036263755.1 Chitinophagaceae bacterium
CCCTGCAAATTTACGTCAATTACCTTGTCTGAACTATTCCGGAACGTACGGGTCCAGACGAGCTGTCCGGAAGTATTAAACACCCGGATTGTCCTCAGTCCGGTGGGCGGTTCCAGGTGCCAGACCGAGAAGCGGTCACGGAAGGGAACCGGCAGCAGCAGGAAGCCCTGCGCTTTCAGGCGTTCCGGCAACCTCTTCGTCCGCAGGTCCACATTATCGATGAAAATATTGTTCTCGTAATTAGAACTTACCCGGAACACGACCTGCAGACCCGGTTGCCCGGCGAAGGAGGTAAGGTCGATGCTTTCCCGCCGCCACTGCGCTATTCCCTGCGGGAAGAACTCGTCGGTTTGCGGGGTGGTGGGCGCATTCAGGGTCTGAAGGGCCGTTCCCCATTTTTTGTAGACCGTTTCAAAAGTGGCCCCGCAATCGGTGGTCACCAGCACCTGAAGCGTATCGATGGGGATCGACCGGGTACCCGGGTTACTGTATGTGGCTGCCGCCAGGTCGAAATCCAGCAGGAGGGAGTCCGGCTGCTGGTATGTTAAATAAGGGGTATAAAGATCATCATGGGTATGCGGCACAGGGTAATGAAAGGAGTTCAGGAATGCCGAACCGCTGCTCCGGTTTCCCAAAGCCGCCCGTTTCCACGTCAGGCTGTCGTCCGGGTTGGCTACTACCCAGCCGTTGGGCGGGAAAGTATTGTTTTCAAATCCTTCCGTCAGCGGGGGTTGAACCGTACCCGAGCGGCCAAAGCTGATGGAGGCCGTATCGTTATGGAGGTTCTGGTCACTGTTGCCGGTACGGCTGACGGGATGATGCGTAAAGACGGTCAGCCGGTGTTGACCGACCGGAATTGCGGTTGCCGGAAGTGCAATGGTTTGCTCGGAAAAACGAGGCAGGGAAAGACCGCTGATCGTGGTTGTTTGCACCACCCCCTCATTGACCTGGTAGGAAAGCTCAAATGAAGTAAGGGTATCCTGGCCGGTATTCCGTACCCTTACCCTCGGCGTAACCTCGGGCGAACAGACTACAGGGTCCGGTGCTTCAATACGCATCACCTGCAGGTCGCGCGGGTACAGGGCTTCAATGATAATGTTATCCAGGAAGATATTGTTGCCAAACCGGTTGGTATTGCGGAAAGCGACCAGCACTTTACCTCCCGGAAACTTATCGCCTCCCAGGGCCAGCCGGATGGTAGACCAGTCACCTGCCTTTGGATTGAGGTATTCATCCTGGGAAGAACCCGCCGTGGCCAGTCCCGCCCCGCCTTTCCGGAACAGCGGGAAAAAGCTGGCCCCGCAATCGGTGGACACCAGGATGGCCAGGCTGTCGTGGTTCAGCGGATCGGGGTAAAATTTATGAGCAAGGTCAAAGGAAATAATAAGGGAATCAGCGCCCGGTACCAGCAATACGGGCGTACGCAGGTCGTCCTGCTGGTTGTATGCTTCGTTGTTGTAGTTGTCGATGAAGAGGGATTGAAAGCTCGCCCGGCCCGGTACACTGGTAGTCCAGGTAAAATTGCCGTTCGGGTTCCATGCCGACCAGTCGGCAGGCGGGAACTGAAACCCTTCAAAGGATTCCCGCAGCGGCAGCTGCACACCGGCAGGAATGATAAAGCTGGTCTGCAGGGTATCGTTGGTGCTGTTCTCGTCGGCGGCAGTGCCCAGGCTGGTAATGACGGTCAACGTATTATTGCCTGGTAATCCGGTGATGGTGCCCAGGTCAACGGTGGCAAGGCCTCCGTGGGCGGGCAGGTTTACCGGAAGCACTTCGGTGATTAGCGGCCCGTTGTTTACGCGGTAGGCTACGGTAACCGAACTGAGGGCCAGGGAACCTTCATTCTTCACCACCACTTTCGGACGAAGGTCGGGTGTACAGTTCAGGCTGCCCTGCGCCGGGTGCAGCACGCGGTAGATACCGGCATCGCGGCGGAAGATGGTGAAGGTGTTGGAGCGCAGCAGGGGAGCACGGTCCGGAGAGGAAGTCAGGGCGGCTTCCATACGCAGGTTCTGCCCTTGTGTGAACAGTACCAGGGCGGCATCATCGCTGTAATCCATATAATTCTGGTACATGATGCCGGAAGCTCCGGCATTGCAGCCATCCTTCAGCACGGCGCCGCTGCCGGCCGGGTCGGGGTTGCCCAGGGTAGCATCTCCCTGGTTGGGGGTATCATCGAGCGCGGCAGTCGGCCCATCGAAATCACTTTCCATGCACCCGCCGTTGTCGTCGCCCCAGATATGATAGAGGTTCAGGAAATGGCCGAGCTCATGGGTAGTGGTACGGCCCCGGTTGAATTCGGAATAAAGATAATTGGCATTACGGCCGAACGCCCGGTAGTCGCAGACAAATCCATGAAGGTTCAGCGGGCGGCTGTCACCGGGAAAGACGGAAATGCCCAGCAACCCGGTATTGCCGAAAGAAACCACCCAGAGATTCAGGTAATTGCGCGGATCCCAGGCATCCAGGCCCCCAAGGTCGGCCAGCTTGGCATCGTCGGCGGTAGCATCGGTAAATGTGATATTTTGTGTGCGGCGTTCAATGCCGTTGGTAAGGGCTCCGGTTGCGCTCCTCTTAGCCAGGACAAAGGTGATTCCCATCTTTCCGTAACGCCCTTTAAAAGCAGCCGGAATGCGGGCCGAATCACCGTTCAGCCCCTGGAAGTCTTCATTCAGCACATCGATCTGTGACTGCAGCACGGCATCCGTGACCTGGGCCTGCAGGGCGGCGTCACCCACCACATGGATCACGACAGGAATGGTGTCCCGAAGCGTACCCATGCGCTGGTCGGCCCGCATGCGGGTGGAGCGGGCCAGTTTGGCGCGGGCTTCTTCAAACCGTTCTTTTAATTCAGGATTCCGGGCAAACAGCCGGGCATAGTATTCGACCGTGTGGCACCGTTTATGGGAAGGCTTCTGGGCGGCAGCCGGAAGAAAGCAGGTAAATAGGAGCAGTGCCGCTGCACAAAAAGCGATCTTTTTCAAAACAGGTAGTTTTCGACAATGGAAGTGCTTACCCGAACGCCGGAAGCACTTTTCTATTGTACGTCAAATTACAATAAAAAATGTTTTAAGGGAAATCTATTAAACGGGAAATTCCCCGTGCGTCAGACCGATAAAGCACCTGCAATACAGGCACACATTAGGCAGGCGATGGTACCGCCGATCAGGGCCCTCACACCCAGTTCCGTCAGGTTGCGCCGCTGGTTGGGCGCCAGTTGTGAAATGCCGCCGATCTGGATGCCGATGGAGGCAAAGTTGGCAAAACCGGAAAGGGCATAGGTAGCAATCAACAGCGATTTGGGTTCCTTGATGACATTGGCCGCCTTCATATCGGTCAGGGTGATGTACGCCTGGAACTCGTTCAGGATGGTCTTGATGCCCAGCAACTGGCCGATGTTCAGCATGTCTGTGGAGGGAACCCCGATCAGCCAGGCCACCGGTGAAAAAAGATACCCCAGCATCATATCCAGCGATAGGGATTTGTACTGCCCGCCCGTAGCCCGGGCTATCGGGCTGTTCAGGTGGGTAATATCGCCGATCCAGCCGAGCAGTCCGTTCACCACCCACATGGCGGCCGTGAATACGATCAGCATAGCGCCTACATTCACCGCAAGCTTCAGGCCGTCGGTGGTACCGAGGGAAATCGCATCCAGGAAATTGTCTCCGAGCTTTTCCCGCGGTACGGTCAGGTCCTTCGAAACGGCTTCCCCGCTGGTTTGCGGAAAGAGGATCTTGGCACAGACGATTGCGGCCGGGGCGCTCATAATGGACTGGCTGAGCATGTGCAGGGCGAAAAAGTTTTGCTGACCGGGATCATTACCGCCCAGCATGGAAACATAAGCTGCCAGCACCGAGCCGGCGGTATTGGCCATCCCGCCGATCATGATGCAGAGGATCTCCGACCGGTTCATTTTATCCAGGTACGGCCGGATCATCAGCGGGGCTTCGGTCTGTCCCAGGAAGATATTTGCGGCGGTAGACATGCTTTCCGCCCCGGAAATAAAGAGCTTGTTGAGCAGGTAGGCAAAGATGTAAACGATCTTTTGCAGGATACCCAGGTAAAACAGCACCGCCGAAAAAGCGGAGAAAAAAATGATGGTAGGCAGTACCTGGATAGCAAACACGTAAGCCCAGCCCTGCGATGGATCAGCCAGGTTTCCGAACAGGAACTCCGTACCCCGGTGGCCAACGGCCAGCAAATTCACCACCAGGCTGGACACCGATTGTAAAGCAATTTTGAATATATCGGGCGGACAAAGTCGGGTGTAAATGGATACGGTGAGGATCAGGGCGGACGCAAGGATGTTCCATTTCACCAGTTCCGGATAACGCTTTCCCATACGGAAAGCGATCCATAGAACGGCGGTTCCGCTGATCAGCATAGCCAGGCCCGACCAGTCGCCGAATATGCGGGGCGCCATTACCAGTCCGAAAAGAAAAAATACCTGCCAGGCCGCCGAAAGCCCGAGGCTGCCGCTGTCGTAGGTTACCGGTTGCCGTCCGCCGGAAACTTTGCGGGCTTTGTTCACGATCACCGACAGCAGCACAATGCCGAACATCATCCAGAAAACCGGTTGACCAAAAGCCGTGGTATGGAGCACGCCCATGGCAAACATGATCTGCGCCAGGATCCCGAAACCGACCAGCTTCCAGTTTACCGCCCGCCGGTTATTGCTGAGGAGGTAGCAAACGCCGATCAGGAAGAGCATACCCAGCGCACCCCG
>DATAGL010000317.1:0-2642 GCA_036263755.1 Chitinophagaceae bacterium
ACCGCGATGCGGACGGACAGATCCTGGGTGTGCTGGCGATTTCCATTGACGTAACCCCGCAGGTACTGGCCCGACAGAAGATCGAGGAGATCGTGGTGCAACGCACCCGCGAACTGGCGCATTCCAACGAGGCGCTCCATAAAAGCAACGAAGAGCTGATCCGCACCAACAACAACCTGGAGGAATTTGCCTACGCGGCTTCCCACGATATGAAGGAGCCGATCCGGAAAATCCATTTTTTTTCCGACCTGCTGAAAGGCGAGCTGGAGGCGCAGCTCAATGACCGGCAAAAGCAGCTGTTCAACCGGATGGAACAGGCCAGCAAACGGATGGGCACTCTCGTGGATGACCTGCTGGCGTATTCCCATGCTTCCAAGGGCATGCTCCAGGAGGAGCCGATCGACCTGAACCAGAAAATAAAAGTAGTGCTGGAAGACCTTGAACTGGAGATACAGCAGAAGAACGCCGTGGTGACCGCCGGCCCGCTGCCGACCATCAAAGGCAACCGCCGGCAGATCCAGCAGCTGTTTCAAAACCTGATTTCCAACGCGCTGAAATACAGCAAGCCGGATGTGCCACCGGAGGTCCACATCCGCGCGCAAAAGGTGCTGGGCGCGGATATGCAGCCTTCCCTGACGCAGGCCGAAGCCGGCCGGGAGTACCACTTTATCGAGGTTCGCGACAACGGCATCGGCTTTCCACAGGCCGACGCCGAGCGCATCTTCCATGTGTTCACCCGCCTGCACGGCAACGCCGAATACCGCGGCACCGGCGTGGGTTTGTCCATCGTCCGCAAAGTAGTGAACAACCATGGCGGCATCATCTGGGCCGAAAGCGAGCCGGGGCAGGGTTCTGCTTTTAAGATACTGTTACCGGTGGTGTGAGGCCCATTTTAGGGATTGGGGATTTGGGATTGGGAATTAGTTGATCCAGTTGACTAAGTTGACTAAGTTGAATGGGTTGACTAAGTTGATAAGGCTCTGGTAGCTCCTTTTCTCCTTTGCTCTGCGCGAAACCTTCCTGCCGGCAGCATAACTGTTTGATCCTTGTTCGCTATTTCTTTGCTCTTTGCTCGGGTTTGCTTCGGGTATACTCCGTATATAGCCCGTATATACTCCGTCCAGAACGGAAACGAACGGAATATATACGGAGTATATACGGAGTTGATGCGACCCTGTCCCGAAGCAAACCCGAGCCAGAGGCGAATAAGACATGAAGAAAAAGCGAACCGGTATCGAGCAGTTATGCTGCCGGCAGGAAGGTTTCGCGCCGAGCAAAGGAGAAAAGGAGCTACTGGAGGCTAATCGACTTAGTCAACTAAGTCAACCGATCAACTCAATCAACCCATGCAACCGGATCAACTAATTCCAAATTCCCAATTCCCAACACCCAATTCCATCCCTCCTCACTTTCCCTTCTCCAGCAACTGCCTCCGGTACCCCAGCGGATGCACACCGTAGGTTTTCTTGAACTGGCGGTTGAAATTCGACAGGTTGTTGAAACCGCATTCAAAACAGACCTGGGCCACGTTCATGCCGTTTTCGGCCAGCAGCGTGCAGGCATGGTTCAGCCGCACTTCATTCAGGAACCGGATAAAGGTCTTGCGGGTGCGCTGGGTGAAGTAGCGGGAAAAAGAGTTCTCTGCCATGTTCACCCGTTCGGCCACTTCCTTCAGGCGTATGTCTTCCGCAAAATGCTGCAGTACGTAATCCAGCACGGTGCTCATCCGGTCCCGCTCTTTTTCATTCTGCGCATAGACCGGCTTGTGGGAGATGGGGCGGTACTCGCCGGTGCGCGACAGCCGGTGCAGGATCTCCAGGAGGAGGAGCCAGCGCCCGAAGCCGGTCTCCGTCAGCAATCGGTGCATCTGCAGGCTCACGGCCCGGCGGGTCGGCCCCAGGATTTCCAGTCCCCGGACCGACTGCTCCAGGAGGTGCCGGATCTGGGCCGACTCGGGCAGCGCCAGCACGTCCGCCCCGAGCGCCGATTCCAGAAAATGCACTACGATGGAGGAAGCCTTCAACCGGGAGCCGGGCTGCTGGTAACGGTCGTCGTTCCGGTAGGTGTGGGGAAGGTTGGGGCCGAGGAAGACGAGGTCGCCGGGCACAAAGGGGCTGACGTTGTCGCCGATAAAGCGCTTGCCCGTGCTTTCCGTGACCAGTACCAGCTCGTACTCCGGGTGGTAATGCCAGGGCGTCGGGTAATAGGGATATTCGAACCGCCGGACCACGAACGATTCGTGCCCCTCTTTCGGAAGATGTTCCAGTACCGGTTTCATATTGTTGATTTCTAACCGATTTCTAGTCTGAACGGTCGGTTTGCTGTTAGAAAAGTATCATTTTTTGCAGGAATAAAGGTGGTTTTTCCTTCCCGTCTTTCGGAGTTTAGCCCGAACAATTGCCTGCCATATGCCCCAGCCGTTAACACCCGGACAGGTATCCGCCTATCAACGCGACGGGTACCTCATTCTTCCCGGTTTTATCACCCGCCCGGAAGTGGACCTCCTGTACCGCACCGCCCTGGAAGACGATGCGATGCGCCGGAACGCGCTGGACCTCAACGACCAGACCGGAAAAAAAACAAAGCTCTCCCTCTGGTTCACCCCGGGCAACGATGTATTCGGCTACCTCACCCGCAGCGAG
>DATAGL010000318.1:0-2253 GCA_036263755.1 Chitinophagaceae bacterium
GTTGAAAAAGGGCCGCTCGCTCAGCCGCACCACGGTACCGCCCACGGTCAGCTTCTTGCTGGCCAGGTAATCGAGCCGCAGGCCCATGTAGGAGCGCTGCTGCAGGCCGAAGGAGGAATTGTTCTCGTACTGTACCTGCACCGGGAGGCCGGCATTGATGATGGCGGGGTTGATCACGCGCAGGGTGCCGAGGTCGTAGTTGATCTCGTAATCAATGTTTTCCTGCAGGATCTGGCCGCCGGCCGTAACCGATACCGAACCCCGCGGGATGTTGAAGCCCAGCTGGTAGTCGGCATTGCTGGCGCTCTTCGACCGGCCCACCAGCTCGAAGCGGTTCAGATTGGCGAAGGTCTGGGCAATGGCCTTGATGGTATCGTACAGGGGATAATATAAATACTTGCGGGCGGAGTCGGGATTCGGGTAGGCATATTCCAGGTCGCGGCCGAAAGGCTCCAGCACCGGGAAGATCACCCGGCTCTGGCCGGAGATGACGGTAAAGCCCTCGATATAGTCGAATACCCCGTCAGGCTGCGGGTCGTTCTGGTTGTTCAGGCGGTCCAGGTTCACGAGGGTGAGGATGGGCATACCCTTGTATTCCGGCTTCACCGCATCGATGGGCAGGTAGCGCTTCTCGCCCAGGCTCGGCTCTTCATACACCACGTCGAGCTTGAAATCCTGGCGCTCGAGCTGGCCGAAACCCACGCTGTACACGTTTTTCATCATCAGGTCCCAGATGGGCAGGCTCGGCCGCTGCGAAGTGGCCTTCAGCAGTTTCAGGAACAGCACTTTCTGGGAGTTGCCGGAGGAATCCGGGGGCACGTCCTGCGAGAATTCCCCTACCTGGTACACCCGGCCGTTGTAGGTATACTGGTACGCCACGCCCAGCACTTCGTCGGGCTGAAGGGGCTGGCTGAGCGACAGGTACCCGATCTGCGGGTTGAAGTAATATTCGTCCTGGGGCACCTTGCGGGCAAAGGTCTTTTCAAATTCCTGAACCGGCTGCAGCCCGAAAGGGCCGGTGAGGGTGCCCTGCACGGTGGTGGAATTGCGGGCCTGCGGGTCGTTCTTCAGGGCCGTGTATAAGGTGTTGGCGTTATTATCGGGGGGTTGGTTGCCGGCACCGCCGATCCGCCATTTGGCATTAAAGGAGCTGTCCTCGCCAAGGTCCATAAGAGCTACGACGTCGCGGGTGTCGGTGGTGCGGCCGGTGCGGTTCGTCACCCATACTTCCACGCGCAGGATCTGAACGTTGGAGCGGATGAGCGGCAGGTCCTTCAGCGCGGTGTTGTAGTTGCGGCGGAAGTACTGGGCCATGAGGAAGTGGCGGTTTTCCTCGTATTCATCGGCTTTGAGGGAGAACGACTGTGTGGCCGAGCCGCCCTGGAGCCCCAGGCTCTGGCGCTGCGAGCGCTGGTTGGCCAGCACGGTGGTCAGGTACAGCTTGCCGAACTGGAGCTGCGACTTTACCCCGAACAGGCTCTGGGCACCGGGGATCAGGGTGCCTTTGGAGGAGAAGTTGACGTTACCGGCCTGGAACTGGCGGAGGATCTCGTCGTCCTTACCCTGGTAATCGAATTTGAGCTGGTTCTCGAAGTCGAAGGTGGACAGCGTGTTGTAGTTGATGGGCAGCTTGATCTTGTCGCCGATGTTGGCATCCACCTGAAGCTGGGAGTTCATATTGAACTCGGGCCCTCCGTTCTTGCGGGCCCGTTCGGGCAGCGTGGGATTCTTGATGTTCTGGCCCTGGTAGCCGGCCATCAGGTCCACGTAGCCGCTCGGGCGGATCTCCACCTTCCCGTTCCCGGTGATGCGGTTCACCCAGTCCTTTGAAAAGCCGAAGTTCGGCTTGGCTGTGCGGCGGTTCAGGTTGTAGAGGAGGTCGGCCCGCTTGCGGAAATAATCATTTTCGTCGCGGCGTCCCTGCAGCTGCAGGAACTCGCTGGCAGAGTACGTGGTGGGAATGCGGTAGTATTTGTTGCCGATCCTTTCAACGACGTAATACTGGCGGGTAACCGGGTCGTATTCCACGTTGCGCTTCAGGTAGCCCGTATCCCGCAGGTCGAAGGGGTTTCGGGAAGGAGCGGCATAGGGATCGCTGCGGCGGTCGCGCAGCGGGTATTTAAGGGTATCGGGCCGGGTGGTGTCGGAACGCCCTTCCTGGAAATAAAAAGGGGTACGGGCCGCTGCACGGGGAGCAACCGCCAGTAATAGCAAAGCGACTACCAGTGACCGGAGTATATAGGTAGAGAGGTG
>DATAGL010000319.1:0-5706 GCA_036263755.1 Chitinophagaceae bacterium
ACCTGGTTCGACTCCATGGCATCCGCGTTATAGCCGATGGCAGTATTGTAGGCGCCGGTCCGGTTGTTATACAAGGAAGCATAACCCACCGCCGTATTGGAATAGCCGGTTTCATTGCGGTACAGGGCCGTTACCCCGGTGGCCGTATTCGAGGTGCCGTCGGTATTGGTATAGAGCGCCCAGTAACCCGAGGCGGTGTTGGCATTACCTGTCCGGTTGCCCTGCAGCGAAGCCTTGCCGATGGCCGTATTGTTGACGCCACTGTTGTTGGCCACCATGCTCTGCATGCCGACTGCGGTATTGTCGTGACCGTGGGTATTGTAGAAGAGGGCATTGACGCCGATGGCCACGTTGTTTCTTCCTGTTGTATCCAGGTAAAGCGCACCGGCGCCCACAGCGGTGTTTTCGTTCCCCCGGGTGAGGTGGAAGAGTGCTTTATCACCCAGTCCCGTATTGCCGATGCCGGTGGACTGATTGGCGCCGGCCGCTTCGCCCAGGAAGGTATTGTCAATTCCTTTGTTGTGCAGGAAACGGAGGCCCCCGATAAACAGATTATCGGTTAGGTACAGGTTCTGCCAGCCTTTGGTGGAGGAGCCAAGGTCTTTGTTGTCGGTGGAGGCCGGCAGCAGGTGGGTGTTGACCGAAGTGGCGGCGGCCAGGTTGGACAGGGCGGTGTTGGCCCCGCCGGTGGCCGATCCGCCAAGGGCCTGCCAGCCGGAGCGGTAGTAGTAGAATCCGGGTGTGCCGTCGGTCTGGAAAATGAGCAGGCCCGTGGCGGGGGAAGGGATGGCATTGCGCTGGGCCATGGTCATGCGGGGAATCAGGAGGCCCTTGGTGGTGGAGCGGATTTCCAAAATCGAAGAAGCCCCGGGCGTTGTGGTGCCGATGCCGGCCGAGCCGGTGGCCGGAAAGGTGTTCTGAGCCCGGGAATTGACCCAAAAGCCTGTGGAAAGGACTGCCAGCAGCCATACTTTTCTCATAACAATATTTTTTTGCGGTGAGGAATACAGCAGGTACAGACCGGGAGCACTGGCTTTTTTTGAGGAAACCGGAAAAGGAACGGGAGTCGAAGGGGGCTGTCGTAGGATGCAGAGCGGATGGAGGGGTAATTTACGGAATTATTCCGGTAGCGTGAGGCTTGCTGTACAGAAGACCGGCCGGAACTTCAATGGGAAAAACAAAGGGGCCGGAAGGCCCCTCAGAACGTTTTTTGCCGGTACCGGTCATTGTTCCTTCCGGCGCACGAGGAGGATCCGGTTGAGGAAAAACTGGTTTTTGTCCCCTTCAGCCCGAAAGCGAAGCGTCAGGGTATGGCCCAGCGGTGTAAGCGTCAGGTCGCTCAGGTGTTCCCGTTCCACGCGCACCGTATCCCCGGCATCGGAAGGCTTCCACGCAGTGAGCGGCGTTTGCCGTTGCCAGAGCGAAAAAGAGCAGCCCTGCGGGTGCCGGGCATAATCGAGGAACACCGCGTAGCTTCCGTCGGGCACCCCCTCCAGGTGCACGCGTACGGCCGATTCCCCCGGGGAGGTGAAAATGACCGCTTCGCCCCCGGTGGGATAGGCCCAGCGGCGCCGGATCGTAAGGTCGCCGCTCGTATTATAGGTCAGGAGCTGGGGAAACAGGATCATGGTATCGGGCAGCGACACGCGGGTGTCGGCCGCCGTGGGAAGTGTTGCGGGCGCCGGCGGTGTGGTGCCGTAATAAAAGGCGACCGAGGTGTAGGTGGCCGGGGCCTCGTTGCGCTCGGGCCCGTGCTCGATGGAATGGTGGATGGACCGGGCAAACGGGATCTTGTCGGTCAGGAACAGCCGGTAACCGCCGGTGCGGCTCAGGGGCAGCGTATAGTCCAGCGAGCCGGAAAGCGGCAGGCTGTAGGCGCCGTCCCAGCGGTCCATCATCGCGTACCAGCCCCCGTTGAAATAATCCTCCGAGCCGGTGCCGTGCAGGGTAAGCTTTCCGTCCACTACGGTGGAGTCGTCGCCTTCAAAAAAGCCGGTCATACCCGGTTCCAGTCCGCGGGTCTGCAATACCGTGCCCACGTAATGTCCCTTCCCGGTGGCGTTGAGGAACACATGGGGTTCCCCTTTGGGCACTGATGACTGGTGGTTCCAGGCGGTATACAGCTTTCCTTCCCGCGCCGCATTGCGCGGCCGGGACGCGTAATAGATGCGGGCGGTCAGGTTGAGGGCGTCGGCGTTCGTTCGGGCCCCGCCGCGGCGCAGGAGCTCGATTTTCGCCGAGCGGTCGAAGGGCATCGGGAGGTAACAGTAGTTTATTCTGCCGCGGCTGCCGAGCAGGAGGCTTTCCATAGAGGGGCGGCCGTAGGCATAGCCGAAAAAGTCCGCTACCGGGCAATAGACCGCGGGCGTCGTTTCTCCATCCCAGGTAATGCGAATGTCCACGTCGCGCTCCCCTCCTTCAAAAGCGGCCGCCGGCTCCAGCTCGATGCCGGCGATGCGGCCCCCGGTGTTCAGCTGCAGCACCGTTTTCGCCTCGCCCGGCTTCAGCGCAATGGCCGACCGCGCCACCCGGAGCGTGCCGGTGGTTCCGCCGGGATAAAAATCAGGGATGCCGGGCCGGGCCTTTCCCCAGAGTGCCACTACCTGTTCCAGTGCCGCTTTATCGTCCGGGCGCAGCTGCGGCTTAAAGCTTTCCACGGGCGTGCCTTCGGGCAGCGTGCGGTAGCCGATCTGGTAAAACTGGTGGTGCTTCCCGCGCAGCACGATCCGGCACCGCTGGCGGAAGGGGAGGGGCAGGTAGCAGTAATAACCCCCCAGCTGGTTGTTGCACAGCGGTGCTACGAACGGATACACGGTGCCTGAAAAAAGGTCTTTGTAGTGGAGGGTGAACGCGGGCCTTGCCGTATCGTCGATATAAAAGTCGATGCTGTCTTCCGTGGGCGTGGGGGTCCAGATGCGGTTGACAACACCGGGGCCTTTGGCATCGAGCAGCACGAGGGAGCTGTCCCTGTTGCGGCGCACAAAGGAAAAGCGGCCGCTGAAGCCGTCGTCGTTCCCGCCGGTGCGGTCGTAGGAGGAGGCCTGCTGCAGCGAAGTGCCTTCGCGGTAGGCCGGCAGGCCGGCGATGTCGGTAAAGGCCTTCAGTTCGGAGGCCATGGAAACCACGGGCCTTCCCTGTGCCCGGGCAGCAGCCGGAAGAAAGGTCTGGAACAACAGGAACAGTACGACGGTAGGGGCGGCCGGCTTCGGAAACAGCTTCATCATCTTTAGCTTCATGTACGTTCTTTTTTAGGCGTGAAGAGGTTCAATTTACTCTCTTTTGTCCGACCGGCGAGCCGGCAGTGCCGGGAGGCCCGTGCGGGCCCGGAAAACGGCCTTCCGGATGGCCGGGTATAGCCGGCCGGATTCCGTAAATTACAGGAAAGACCTTCGCGGGCCGCACGAGCCCGGAGGCCCCTCACCGTATTTAAAATCATTTCGTATGACCCTTCCCGTTTGGTTCCTCCTCCAGCTCTTTGCCGGGCACCTCGTGCCTGCGGCCTCCTCCCGGCCTGCGCCCCGGTTTGAAGCGCAGACCATCGACCGCAGCGTGTCCATCGGGTACGGGCTGGCCATCGGAGATGTGGACGGCGACGGCCGGCCGGACATCCTGCTGGCCGACAAGAAGGCATTCGTCTGGTACCGCAACGGCGACTGGAAACGGTTCGTCCTGGCCGACAGCCTGACGGTGCACGACAACGTGTGCATTGCCGCCCGGGACCTGGACGGCGACGGGAAAGTGGAGGTGGCCGTGGGCGCGCAGTGGAACCCGGGCGAAACGGCCGACGCCGGCCAATCGGGCTCCGTGCACTACCTCGAGCGGCCGGCCGATCCCACGCAAAAGTGGAAAGCGGTCCCCCTGCACCACGAGCCCACCGTGCACCGGATGCAATGGGTGCGGTGGCCCGGCGGCAGCTACGCCCTGGTGGTGGCGCCGCTGCACGGCCGGGGCAATAAAGGCGGCGCGGGCGCAGGCGCCCGGCTGCTGGCCTACCGGTTTCCCCCAAAGGGCCAGGGGACCTGGACCATCGATACGCTCGAAAAAACGATGCACCTGACCCACAACTTCGACGTGGTAGAGACGGGCCCGGAGGCCGGTATCTACCTCGCGGGTAAGGAGGGCATTGCGCGGATCCCATTAAGCAGCGCCGCCGACCGGCACAAAGATTCCGCCCGGCTGCTGACCGGTGCCGGGGCCGGGGAAGTGCGGTTAGCGGTTGCCGGCCGGTGGATGGCGGCCGTCCGGCCCATGCACGGCGACCAGCTGGTGGTCTACCGCAAGAGCGCGGCGGAAGCGTTGCTGCTCGACGATGGGCTGAAGGAAGGGCATGCCCTGGCCCTGGCCGACCTGGCGCAAACGGGCACTGAACAGGTGGTGGCCGGGTGGCGGGTCCCCAACAGTGAAGGCAAGGTCGGCATCCGGCTCTATACCGCCGCAGACAAGGAAGGGACCCGGTGGACCGCCACCTGGATCGACGAGAACGGTATGGCCTGCGAAGACCTTAAGGTGGCGGACCTGGACGGGAACGGCCGGCCGGACATCATTGCTTCCGGAAGGGCCACGCACAACCTCGTGATCTACTGGAACCGCTAGCCTGCCCGCAGTAGCCCGGATGCATCCGGGGCGAAGACCAATGCTTCCTGTTTCGGTACGCATGCGCATTTATATCTGTACGGTTCCCGGTTCGTACGCCACCGCCGGGAAGGAATTTGCTGCAGCAAAGCCGGGCAGGCAATGTTGCAACAGGTTTCCTGCGGGCACGGAGCCGCGGGAGCAGCAGTTCCCCATCAGCGAAAGGCTTGAAAAGCAAGGTTCATCCTGTCCATTGACCGTTCACGGAAATGATCGTTTTCAACAACAGCGGATGCGCTTCCATTCCTTTTCTTTGCCCGTAAGAAGAGTTTCGTAGTTCAGCCGGTCCGGTGGTGCTTCTGCTCTTCCGCTGCGCTTATGAACCAACTGTACCACACGGAATGCTTCCTGTCCCGCACCGCCACCCGGCTGCGCGCCCCTTTTTCCCTCCGGATGTTGCTGCTGCTTTTTCTCCTCGGTGCCGCCGGCCTTTCCGAAAGCAGTGCCCAATCCCGTTTCGTAGTCCGCGGATCGGTGACGGATAGCGTGCAGGGCAGGCCTCTTTCCGGTGCTACGGTGCGCCTGTTCCGCGACAGCGGGCAATCCGCCGCTTCGGTGCGTACGGAGGCCGACGGCAGCTTTCAGCTGAGCGCGGGCGATACCGGCACCTATGTACTGGAGGGATCCCATACCGGGTATGCCCCCAGGAGAAGGCTGCTCCGCGTAGACCGCCCGGAAGTGGCGGCCGGCGTCCTGGCGCTGGTGGCCCGGTCGGCCACGCTCGGGGAGGTGACCGTGGTGGCGAAGGCGCGGCTGGTGGAACAAACCGATGACAAGATCGTGTACAACGTGGAGCAGGACCCGATGGCCCGGGGGCAGTCGGCCCTCGATATCCTGCGCCGGGTGCCCTTTGTGAGTGTGGACGGCCAGGACAATGTGCGGGTGAACGGGCAGACGAACTTCCGGGTGCTGCTCAACGGCCGCGAGACGGCCATGTTTGCCCAGAACGTGAACGATGCCCTGCAGGGGTTTCCCGGGGCCACCATCCTCAAAATAGAAGTGATCACGAACCCTTCGGCGAAGTGGGATGCGGAAGGGGTCGGCGGCATCATCAATATCATTACCAAAAAGAAA
>DATAGL010000320.1:0-2666 GCA_036263755.1 Chitinophagaceae bacterium
AGATCGTTAAGGAAGAGCCGGGCTACCTGATCGGCTGGCAGTCGCTTCCCAACTCCATGATCAACAATGCCGGTAAAGTGGTCTTCCGCGAAGCCCTCGGCGGAAAAGGTACGGAGCTGGAAGTGGTGATCATCTACCATGCGCCTGCCGGAGAGCTGGGTGCCGGTATTGCCAAGATGGCCAACCCGATGCTGGAAAAGATCGTGCGCCAGGACGTACTGAACTTCAAGGACTATATTGAAACAAAACACAGCGGCATGAATGTGGGCACCGCCACGGAATCTACCTCCCCGAACATCGTGCGCACCGAAGCGGAGAGCGTTCGCGGTACTACAGGCGATACGGACGTTTCCGCCCCGGCCACAGGCACAGCCATTCCGGTTTCCGGACAGCCGGGACATAACAGCATCTCCACGGCTACAGACAGCACGGATACGGCGCGGCGCGGGGACAGCAGCGACATGGCCCGCTGAAACATACCATCTGCCTGAAACACCGGTTTTCGGGACCGGCAGGCGGAGTAGCCCTTTTGAAAATGAAAAGACCGGGAAGCAGGCAACTGACTTCCCGGTTTCTTATTTGAAGAAGTTTAAAAAATCATTTCCGAGTAACGGGTTCATTTGCTATTTTTGCCCCCCGCAATTGGCGAGGTAGCTCAGCTGGTTAGAGCATCGGATTCATAACCCGAAGGTCGGCAGTTCAAGTCTGCTCCTCGCTACGCTTTAAAGCTCTGGTCGAAAGACTGGGGCTTTTTTTATGTTTCCACGAAGGGGAAAGAATGGCCGGCAAAACCTTGTCCATAGCCTCCTTCAGTAGATCATCTAGTA
Source organism: Chitinophagaceae bacterium (assembly GCA_036263755.1). GTDB lineage: Bacteria > Bacteroidota > Bacteroidia > Chitinophagales > Chitinophagaceae > Flavisolibacter. The sequence goes on from DATAGL010000320.1 coordinate 828, forward strand.
ATAACCGACATCTGGTTTCCAGGAAGACTTCTTATACCATTTCCATCTCTTCCATTCAAGAAAAGGTTGCAAAACCGAAGGTTGCATTTTCATTTTGGAGTTGAATCCAAAATCGTGAAAGCTCCACCCCTATTGCGTTTCAGCTCCTTGGGTTCAACTCTGGTCAGGCTACATACCTACTTCAACCTTTTTCCTACCTATTTAATTTAAAAACAATCAGTTATGAAAGTAATCTTCTGGCTGTACAGGTCACATACCAACAAGAAGGGCCTGACACCGATCATGATGCGGATCACCCTCGCCGGTCAGCGTACGAACTTCCCCACCCAGATCAGTATCCCCGAGAAGGCATGGGACAATAACAGACAACAGGTAAAAGGAACGGACGATCTTTCCCATAAGTACAACCAATACCTGCTTACCCTCAGATCGAGAGTTTGGGAGTATTACAACCAGTGCCTAAAAGAAGACCGGCCTCTGGTTCTATCTTCCTTGAAGGGGTATGTACAAGGCAACGATGCTTCACAGCACACCCTCTTGGATACACTTGACTATCACATTGACCAGCTAAAGTCCCGGGTCGGAAACGACTTAGCTCCGGCCACAGTCAAGAAGTATGAAACGGTCAGGCGGAAGATTATCGAATACCTCGAAGGGAAAGGAAAGGAAGACATCACTTTGGAAGAGCTTTCCCACCAGTTTATCCAAGAGTTCGACCAGTTCATGAGGGTGCGGCAGGGGCTCAAGAACAATGGGGTAATCAAGAACATGCAGCAACTGAAACGGGTGCTTCGGGTAGCCCTGCAGAACGAATGGATGAAAAAGGACCCTTTCGCTCACTACCAGTGCAAGATTGTGGAACCGAAGCGGGTGCACCTGACAACGGAAGAATTGATAAAGGTGGAGCAACTGTACATTCCAGGTGACCGCCTCCAACGGGTTCGGGATGTCTTTGTCTTTTGCTGCTATACAGGCCTGGCCTATGCCGATGTCCGGAAGCTGACGCAGGAACATATCCAACAGATCAATAGTATGGACTGGATCATCTTAGACCGGACAAAGACGAAGAACCAGTCCGTGATCCCCATCCTTCCAAAAGCCAGGGAGGTTTTGAATAAATACCCTCCACAGGCCCAGGGAAGGCTGCTCCCGGTCATTTCCTCCCAGAATATGAACAAGTACCTGAAGGAACTGGCGGGGCTGTCTGGGATTAATAAAAGGTTCTCCTTTCACGCCGCCCGCCACACGTTCGCCACAACGGTGACATTGAACGCTGGGGTGGACATTACAACTGTTTCAGCTATGCTGGGTCATAAGATGCTAAAGACGACCCAGATATATGCCCGGGTGAACATGGAAAAGATAGCTCGGGATGTTGGGGGAATTCTTAACGTAAATGAGTAATAAAAATGGAAAGAATTTTCTCTGCTATACTGGAGCGTGTCTTTCCCTTTCCTACATGTTATTTTCCTTTCTAGAACTTGGTGATTTCTTCTTTTCTATTAGCTACCCGTTGCTCATCTTTTGACCCCAGAACGATGTACAATGGTCAAGACACATACCAAAGCCCAGGATGACTCCTGGGCTTTTTTTATCTGATATACACAGGTTGTTGAATACTTTACTTTACAAATTAATTTAAATCGAATTTTCTTTACTGAATGAAAAAAACAATCATCACATTACTGGCGATCCTTTACTTCTGCACTGCATTTGCTCAAGACTATGTAACAAGGGCAGTTTATTCCAGAACATACCTTTTAAAGTTACCCGATCGAAAAACAGCTACTTGCTTTTTGATCAAGCATAATAACAAAAACTATTTTGTAACTGCAAAAC
>DATAGL010000321.1:0-8354 GCA_036263755.1 Chitinophagaceae bacterium
AGTATTCGTTCAATACCCGTTTTGCCGACGGTGTCGGCACCAATCCGGAAGAGCTGATTGCTGCCGCCCATGCCGGCTGTTTTACCATGAAGCTTTCTTTCGTGCTCAATGAAGCCGGCTTTACGGCCGACCGCCTGGAAACAAAGTGCCAGATCACTTTTGAAAACGGCTCGGTCACCAAATCGCACCTCATTTTAACCGGCAGCGTGCCCGGTATCTCACCGGAGCAATTCCAGGAAGCCGTTAAAAACGCGGAAGAGAACTGCCCCATTTCCAAACTGCTGAATACGGAAATTTCCTCGGAAGCCACTTTATCCTGATCTTTTTACCGAACGAAAAAAAGCCGCTGTTGCGGCTTTTTTTACGTCACTACCTGAACGTTTATGCAAGCACCCTATATTATCGGAATCGATATCGGCACCGGCAGCACCAAGGGTCTCGCCCTGGATACCCAGGGCCAGGTGATAGCGGAAGCCCAGCAGTTTTACTCCTTTCCCCCTACCCTGCCCGGCCGGCACGAGCAGGACCCCGAAATCATCTGGGAAGCGTTTCTCCGCACCCTGGCCGAGGTGGTCAATCGTGCGGGTCGTCCGCCGGCGGCCATCTCCCTGAGCGCGGCTATGCACAGCATTATCCCGGTGGATGCCTCCGGGCGGCCGCTTGCGCCTATGCTGACCTGGGCGGACAACCGCAGTGCTTCCATTGCTGCTGCCCTGCGCCAGGATCCCGATGCTGCCGACCTGTACACTGAGACCGGTACGCCGATCCATTCGATGTCGCCGCTCACGAAACTGATCTGGTACCGGGAACAGGAACCACAGCTTTTCAAGAAAGCCGCCCGTTTCCTCTCGATCAAGGAATACATCTGGTTCCGCCTGTTCGGGGAATACAAGGTGGATGAATCCATTGCTTCGGCTACCGGCCTGCTGTCCATCCGCACCCTTAGCTGGAGTGCAACTGCACTGGAACGGATCGGGCTTACGGCCGACCGCCTGTCGGAACCGGTTCCTTCCCGCTATTTCCGGCCCTGGAAGCCGCAGCCGGGTATTCCGCTTGTACTGCCCGAAGGCCTGCCGGTTTATATTGGTTCTTCCGATGGCTGCCTGGCCCATATCGGGTCGGAATCCCTGCAACCAGGCACCGCCTCCCTGACCCTGGGCACTTCCGGGGCCGTGCGCTTTGCCTCGCCCGAACCTCTGCCCGACACCACTTCTATGCTGTTCAGCTACCGGCTTACGGAGGGACTGTTCATTTGCGGCGGACCGGTGAACAACGGCGGGCAGGCAGGGGAATGGCTCATCCGGCAATTCTGCAACCGGCAAGCGGATGAAGAAGGATACGCCTTCCTGTTCCGGGAAGCGGCTTCCGTGCCTCCGGGCAGCGATGGGCTTTTTTTCCTGCCTTACCTGCAGGGCGAGCGGGCGCCGGTATGGGATGAAGAAAGCAGGGGCTTATTCTATGGGATTACGATGCACCACCGGCAGGCGCATTTCCTGCGGGCGGGACTGGAAGGGGTCTGCTATAACCTGGCCACCATCATCACCGCTCTGGAACGCAATGGCGGACCTATTGAACGGCTTCATGTCAGCGGAGGATTTGTCCGTTCTCCATTCTGGATGCAGGTACTGGCCGACTGTACGGGAAAATCGGTCTGCCTGCTGCAGACCGGGGATGCATCGGCACTGGGTGCTGCCCTGCTGGCCGGAGCGGCGCAGGGATTGTTCGATAGTTACCGGTTGCCGCAATCGGCCCATTTCCGGAGCGTTGAGCCGGCTCCGGAGCACAAGGAACTGTATGCCCGGGGCCGCCGCTTTTTTGAACGATTGTACCCGGCGTTTCAAACCCTGGGTACCGGGCCCGAAAATTAGAATAAGCCGAAACGCTGCGCGGCATCCTGCACTTCTGCCTGCTTCCGGTCGCACAATTCCGCGAGGTCGCCAGCAATGGTCCGCCATTCATCGAAGGTGGAAGGTTTCCGGATAATATCGATGCCATGCATCCGGCAAAAAGCCTGGTCCGCCTCGTGTCGGGAGGAAGAGAACATCACTACCGGTATGGCGGCATACCGTTTCGTGGACCGCAGGATCTGCAGGGTTTCTTTCCCGCCGATCCCGTTCATGTTTATATCCAGAATTATAAGGCTCGGAAAAAGGGTCGGCAGCTTCAGGTTCTGCAGGTATTCCAGCACTTCCCAGCCATCGTCCTTATGCACGAGGTCCACATCGGGACGCCTGTCCTCAAAAGCCGTGCGCAACAGGTAGTAGTCTTCAAAATCGTCTTCTGCGTACAGGATACTGTGCTTGATTTTCATAACCGTTCTACCGGCGCAATTAACAGACCAATCACCCGCGGGAAAGCACAAAGTTTTACACGATAGGTAAATTTGCTTACGACCCGCAGAACGGATGGACCCTAACCGGCATTCTGAAACCGGATGATTCCGGAAATGGTTGCTCCTGGTCCTATTTTTTGGAAGACGGATGCTGCAGGTATCCGTTCCGGTTACGCAGTTCTTCGAAATTGTGGGGATTTTTTTCCATCAACGTTTGGAATACGCTGGCAGACAAGGGGAAATGCACCTGGACCCAGTGGAGGAAAACTTCAGCAGAGCGGCCGGCGCGCTCTTCGTCGAGCCCGGCCGATTGGATACGTTGAATCAGTTCGTTCATAGTTAAGGATGTTGGATGGTACTAAGTTAAACAGTCCTGCGGTTGTTGTCAATAGGGATCGGTGGTTCCGGCGGAAACATCGGTGAATAGGGAAAGAGGGATTGCAGGATTTGGATTTCGCGCCGGGATAAGGAAATCTGGAGGACACAGAGATAGACCTCATTGGTTCCTTTTCTCCTTAGCCCGGCGCGCAACCCGGTAACTACTTTGATGATTGCCCGCTGCCTGCCGGTTTGTTGCTTCCTTCCGAAAGCGCCTGCTTGAAAAACCGGCCCTGCCGGGTGGGCGTGTACTTCCAGTCCGAAATCAGCATCGGCGACCATTGCGGATCGAAGACCCAAACGGTATAGGAGATGCCGTTTTCAGCGCAGTATTGGGTAATGGCTTCACCGTACGACTCATCGGAAATAACGGGCACATGAGCCCCGCGGTCATCAGGTCCGCAGAAACCGATCTCCGTGAGGATGACCGGGTATTTTTTGGCGGCAAACCCCCAGTCGGCGGTCCATTGCGCCGTCCAGGGTTTCGGACGTTTCATCGGATAGGGATGACTGACATAGGCAATGCCTTCGGCGCGGATCGGCTGCCGGGCCACCGGGGTCAGGTCATAAGCCCAGTTAAACCCGGCCACCAGCGGGATGGCCCGGGCACCGTGTGCCCGGATGATTCCGATGAGCTCTTCCATCAGCCCACTCCACTGCTCCCAGGTACAGGTACCCAGCTTGCCTTCCATTGTGGTGGGTTCGTTGAAGAGCTCAAACAGGGCCACGGTGGTGTTGTCTTTGTAGTGGGCAGCCATGGTGCGCCAGAATTCCATCGTCTCCTTTTTTGTCGTTTCGTACATGGCATTCTGGAAGAGTTCCGTCTGCAGGTTCCCGATGCTGTGCCAGTCAATGATCACGTAGAGTCCCTGTTCCCGGGCGAGCTCCACGCCCTGGTCGAGCAGGCGCAGGTATGCTTCCTTACCATGCTTCCGCCAGGCAGCGGGGTGCACCGGAAAGCGGATGATGTTGGCGCCCCAGCGCTTAACCTCCTCGAAGTACATTTTATTCCACTGCCCGTCGCGCAGGAGCTTATCGGGGTCCGGAGCACAAAGGCCGCGGAAGACGAGCGGCTTGCCGTCCGGGGTAACAAACTGCGCTCCCCGCACCTGCACCAGCGGCAGCGCGGGGGGTTGCTGGGCGGTGAGTACGAGGGTACCGAAAAAGAGGAAAAGGGTGAAAATACATTTCATCATACATCAATGGGGATTGGGCCGGCAAGCCGGTGATACATAAAAATAGGACAGAACCGGTACCAAACGGCAAATCCGGGCCTGTCCTTATGGCCGGTTTGCCCGGGTGGCACTATCCTTGAAAGGAAAGAGCGTTGAGCTGCGCAAAAACAGCCCACTCCACGTATGACAACGGCCTTTCCCCTGAACCTGACCCTCAGCGACGGCACCCATGTGGTGGTCAAAGACGCCGGCGACGGCTCGTATGACCTGCACCTTACCCGGCTCAACAGCGAAAAGCACAACTTTATCTGGCGGCCCGGGCCGGGAAAAGGACTGATCGAAGAAGCCTACGAAAGCCGGTTCGACCGGCTGCAGGAGGAAGCGATAAAATTATTAAGGGAAAAGCTGGAGGAGTAGATTTGTTGTTTTGGGTTTGTGGTTTGTGGTTACGGGTTGGATTGCGGGATTTTATTTCGCACAGAGCTAAGGAGGAAAGGAGCAAATGAGTTTTTTTTCCCAGTGTCCTCCTTTTCTTCTTCGCTCTGCGCGAAACCCGGTACCAATTTTCGGTATCTTACGATAATTGGAAGCTGTTCTCAGGTTGACCCATTTTACAGATTAAGTATTCCATTCGCTGCCGCAATCCCCTGGTAAAACGCCTCCTCAAAAAGCGAAATCCCCGCGCAATCGGTATGCGCATAAAACAGGTTGGGATGGCTGGTCTGGGCCAGCGCCTTGCGGGAAGGGCCGTGAATACGCCCGGGCACCGGCTGTGCCATTGCATGACCCCAGACCTGAATATTGATTTCTTCGATGGCGGACCGGATGTTGGGGTGTACTTTCTGAAGGTCCTGTAGGATGAGTTCCGACCATTCGGCATGCGAACGCCGGAGTGCCTGCGTTCGTTCCTGTGCCGGCTCCAGGCCCGTAAGAGGCAGGTAATAAGAAAGATTATACGGTCCTGCATGCTGACCGAGCAGCTGGTGTCTGGCGGAAACATAGCCCAGGCCCGCGCTTCCATAAATCACATTATCCCAACTCATCGGCGCACCTGATCGTTCCTCCAGCGGCTTTACCCGAAGACCGGCCACCATCCAGGGGGCATAACGCACTTCGCGGTGCACGCGGGCGATTCTTTCCGGATCCTGCAGCAGCCTGGAACCGGCCATCAGCGGCAGGGCCAGCACCACTCCCCCGGCCTCGATCCGGTACGTTTCTTTCCGGGCATCATCCCAGACATCCACTGTAACCACCGGTCCGGGTACCAGCCGGTAGGCCAGACTCCGGTTGCGCACTGTCCCGGCCGGAAGGGCCTCCGATAAGCGCCGCACCAGCCATTGGTTGCCTTCCGGCCAGGTAAGCACATCATCTGAACCGGCATTGGCGGCTCTTCCCTTCCGGGAAGCAAAATAATGGATGCCGGCCCAGGCACTGGCTTCGGCATGAACGGTCCCGTAATCATCGCGGGTGCAGTAATCCACGTACCAGTGCAGCGCCGGTGCGGTGAAGCCCTCCTGCTCCATCCAGGCCTTCATGGTCAGGCCGTCGAGTGCCGTATAGATTTCATCCTTACTGGAACGGTCCACCGGAAGGGTAAAAGCTTCCTTCCCGTCGCGGCCGGCAGCCTTCCGGAACCCTTCCATCCGCTCCAGGAAGCGCTGCACCTGGCTTCGGTCTTTCGGGGACAAGCCGTAGTCCGGAACCAGTCCTTCCTGCCAGCGGCCGTTGATATACAACCGCTCTTCCGGGTCGAAACACAGGAATTCTTCCCGGTATTCTGGAAGTCCATCCGCCGTGTAACCGGTAAGCACACCGCATTCCTGCAGGAACCCGAGGTACTCGGAAAGATCGTTATTGGGAATGGGAATATAATGCGCCCCCAGCGGGTAGGCAGACAATTCATTGTGCCCGGCGGCCGCATTCCCGCCGGCCTCCGCCTCAAGGTCAAGGAGGATAAAATCGGAATGTCCCTGACGGTGCAGCTGCCGGGCCGCCGATAAACCGCTGACACCGGCACCGATGATGACCGTACGGACCTTCTCGGTGCGAACGGGCGTGGCCGTTATGCCGGAGCGGAGTTTATGCCCCAGCGCTGCGGAAGCCCCGAGCATCCGTCCGGGTATGGGTTGCGGCGGGTGGCATCCGGAAAGTCCGCGGCCCAGCAGGGCCGCCCCGATCGTGGTTTGTATAAATTGGCGGCGCCGCATCAGTTTGCATATTTACTCCATTCCTGTTCAAAATATCCCACCAGCACCTGGTCGTTCAGGCGGTTCAGCGCAGGCTTCTCCCCGGTTTTCATATCGCCGGAGAAAACAAACATCTGGTCCAGCACACGCGTATCCACAAAACGTAATCCGGGCGGCAGGCGGCCCGGTGCCTCTTTCCTGTCCGGATGCTGCATCAGGATATAGCCCCATTCGCCAAAAGAAGGAACATAATTATGGTACGGCCGGGTGTGAAAGCCGGTGCTGCGGATCGTTTCGTCGATGCACCAGAAACTCTTCGGGGCCACGTAGGGCGAGGTGCTCTGCACAACGGCCAGTCCCTGGGGACTCAAACTTTTTTTCAGCAGCCGGTAAAAAGTGGTGGAATACAGCTTTCCGATGGAAAAGTTGGAGGGATCGGGAAAGTCGATGATCACGGCATCAAAAGGATTCCGGTTTTGTTTCAGCCAGAGAAAGGCATCTTCATTCACCACCCGCACCTTCGGATGCAGCAGGGCGGAATCGTTCAGGCGCACCAGCATTTCCTGCCGGGTGAACAACCGGGTCATCACCGGGTCCAGGTCCACCAGCACCACTTCTTCCACAGCCGGGTACCGGAGCACTTCACGGACGGCCAGGCCATCTCCTCCGCCCAGGACCAGCACGCGCTTCGGCCGTTCGAGGGCGCTGAGCACCGGGTGCACCAGGGCTTCGTGGTAGCGGTATTCATCCAGGGAAGAAAACTGCAGGTTGCCGTTGAGGAACAGGCGCAGCTCATTTCTGCTCCGGGTAAGCACAATGCGCTGGTAGGGCGATGAGGCCGAATACACGATCGGGTCTTCATAGGCCATGGTTTCACTGAAGCTCATGATGCGCTCCGAAAAAACAAAGGCGACCCCTTCCAGTAACAGGAAAGCAACCGCAGCCGTTTTCAGCGCGAACGAACGCCGGATCTCATGACGGAAGCGGTGGGCCAGGTACCAGCCCACGGCGAGGTTCAGGATGCCGAAAAACAGGGAAGTGCGGATCAGCCCCAGGAACGGCACCAGCAACAAAGGAAAAATCAGCGAAGCCAGCAGGGCACCGATATAATCAAAGGTGAATACCTGGCTGACAAGATCTTTAAAGGCTACCCGGTCTTTCAGGATGCGCATCAGCAGCGGGATCTCCAGTCCCACCAGCGTTCCGGTAAGGAACACGAAGCTGTACAGGATGAGGCGGAACGAGGCCGCCAGGGGAAATACAAGGAACAGGACCGCCGAGGAGAAGCCACCGATCAACCCCACCAGTAATTCAATGCGGATGAACCAGCGGAGCAGCTGGGTGTTGAAATACCGGGATAGAAAGGACCCAATGCCCATGGAAAACAGGTAGACGCCGATGATGGTGCTGAACTGCGTTACGGAATCGCCCAGCAGGTAGCTGGCCAGGGTGCCGGCCACCAGCTCGTAGATCAGCCCGCAGGTAGCGATGACAAATACGGCGACCAGCAGCAGCCACCGGGTACGGTTGTCTTCCTTCATAGGCTGCCTTAATGTATGGCGGAAGCCACGATGATGGAAACCGCCAGCATAAAGGCTCCGGCCAGGATGGCCAGGGCCAGGTTTTGCTTTTCCAGGATCTCGCGGCGCAGGTTGTGCTTCGGGGTCAGCACTTCCACGATCACAAAGGCGACGATCAGGATGGCGATGCCAAGAAAGGCATACAGGATGGAGTTCAGGACAGGTTGAGCCATAGATGGTTTTTTAAAGTATTTATTTATGGTTTCCGGGGCCGCTGGCATTCCACTGCTGCTGCCGGTTGAAGTTCAGAATACGCTGGCCGGTGAGGTTGTGATACACCAGCAGTCCGGACAGCACCAGCACCACCAGCAGGAACCAGCGGAAGGGGAACCAGGGAGATTGTCGGCTGAATAGTTTCATCATTGTTTATTCTTCAGGACTGAAAGGACTGTTGGCCCAGCGCCGGTTTTCATTGTGCTGCACCCGAAGGTACCAGCCGCCGAGCCAGAGCAGGGCCGGGATCAGGCAGACCAGCAGGTTGCTCCACATCGGCATGTCATACAACACGAGCACACGCATTTCGGCCGGCGTGGTCCCGCTGTAAAAGGTGGTGGTTCCAAACGGACGCAGGCCCTGCAGCTGCAGCACGTAATCGCCTTCCGGGATACCGGTAAGGAACACATCTTCCGACCGGTCTCCTTCCGACCAGTATTCACCGCCATCGTACCCGGAATAATATTCCACGCCCTGCTCCGCGCTGTAT
>DATAGL010000322.1:0-4442 GCA_036263755.1 Chitinophagaceae bacterium
GGCTCCCCTCCTGTTTTCCGGGTAACGGAACCGCTTCCGTGCCTTGCTTTTTCACCCAGCTTGTGGCGCTCCGGCGGCGTAAACTGCGCGAAAGTGCGGCGCAGCAGGGGCAGCACCTCCGTAAAGTCTGCATCCTCCAGGGTAGAAACCCAGCCATTCAGGACCGACCAGAGGTCTTCGTCGAGCAGCAACAGGGTGCCGCTGCCTTTGAGAAAGCCCTCCAGCCAGGCGGCACTCCATGCGGGGGCATTGGTCCGCGACATCCGGAAGCCAAACACCCGCACCAGCTCTTCCCCCTGCATCCGGCCGAAGTCCCGGAGCAAACGGGTTGCATACCCGGCAACGGCCGGTGCCGAATAGGGGCTGCCCGCTACCTCGTGCAGTACCGCCTGCCATCGGGCCAGCGTATCGGGTTGCTGCAGGAGGCTGACGGCATCATTGAGCTTCCGGATGAGTTCCAGCACTTCCTGCGCGGCTTCCTCACCAAGCCCGCTTACGGCGTTGGGCAATCCCACGCAAATGCGGGTGATCATGCTTTCCACGATGCCCAGCACAAGGCCGGCGTCGGTTTTCCGGACGTTTCCATAGCGGCTCACCGCTGCCAGCGGCGGAATGGCCGCCGCCAGCTGCAGCACGTCGCCGCTGGCAGCCGCCAGGTTGTTGATCCGACCGATCAATGCATCGACGGCATCGTGCAGGTCGGCGGGCAGGGCCTGCTGCAGCAGTTCCGTCACCTGTTGCAGGGAGGAGGCCTCGTCTGCCCCGTGCACGACGAACTTGTTGGCGGCCACTTCAACGGTGTTGCCCCAGGCCCCCCGCTCGATGATATCGATGGAGAAAGCCGGATCCCATTGCAGGCGCCATTGCTCCTTGAATGTGCCTTTGCCGGATACGGCATGCTCCTGCCCCCAGCCCAGGCCCAGGAGCCGCAGCCGGTGCAAAAAGATGCTGCGTTGCAGGTCCAGCTCCTTACGCAGGTCGAGGGTATAATCCTTGAAATCGGCCGCCGCGGGCAGGCGCAGCGCCTTCTGCGCTTTTTCAATATCTACCTGGAGCGGCGGCCTCGGAATATCGGCAGGAACCACGCCCAGCTCGTTGCCCACGATCAGCTGTTCCGAGATCAGCACCAGTTTTCCGTCTTCGCCGTTGCACAACACGCTCAGGGCCGCTTCATTCATTTCGTCCAGGCCGCTTTTCGGAAGACCGCGCAGGGCAGCCAGCGCCTGCGCCAGCCGGACGGCTTCAATAACATGTGCGGTGGAGGTGTCCATGCCCTGGTTCCGCAGCAGTTCCGCCACGCGGCTCATCCACCGGGTGCCGTCGTCGGCCGGGTGCTGCCACACATGGCTGTACCAGCCGGGGGAATGGATGCCGGCCCCGTACCCGCTGAAATAACTCAAGCGGTTATGGGTCCAGGGCACCCAGGTGCATTCCACTTTTCCCCTGGGCAGGCCCTTGAGCAGGTCATTGTCCTCTTTCTGGGAAGGCATCTGCAGCAGGGCCGGCACATGCCAGGCACCGCATACGACCACTATGTTCTGATAGAGTTCCCGGCCTGCCTGGCGGATCATTCGGCGCATGTGCGCTTCGCGGAGCTGCTCCAGCCGGTTTTCCGGCAGGTGCAGGCCGGCGCGCAGGTGCTGCATGGCTTCGGCTACGGCCTGGAACACTTCTTCATTGCTTTGCCGGTGCTCGAAGGTTTGCTCCCACCATTTCTCTCCATCCTCGTAACCGGCGGCTTCCGCCAGGTAGGAAACGGGATCTTTCCGGATGTCGTAGGGACCAGGCCCGGAAGGAATCACTGCCTCCGCTTCAGTAAGAGGCGCCGCATCGGGCAGCGGCGTTTCCCCGGGCGCAGCTTTTGGCTCCGCTGCCCCTTGTTCCTCCTCCTTCTGCTTGTCCAGTGCCATCTGCTGCGCCACCGGCAGGTCGAAAAAGCGGACAGGAACCTTTTGCCTTACCGCGTACCGGATGGCCTGCCATTCGGGCGAGAAAGCAGCGAACGGGTAGAACACCGAACGCGAAAGTTCGTCGGGCTGGTAACAGAGCAGGGCCACCGGCGGTTCTAACCCGGCATGCGCCGCCCAGGGCAGCAGGGAGTCGGCTTCAGGAGGACCTTCCACCAGTACGAGGTCGGGCCGGGTTTGTTCCAGGTACGCTTTTACCCTTTGCGCCGAGCCGGGGCCATGGTGCCGGATACCCAGCACATGCACGGTACCGCCCGTACCGGGCGGGGTAAAGGAAATGGATGAGGCACTATCTGTTGTTTCCAATGCTTGTTGTATTCATGAATGCTTCCGGTAAAGGGGTGCCGGCCGGTGCCGGCTGTCCGGGCAGGGACGGGTCTATCCCAGGTCCCTGCATGCCCGGTACACGTCTTTCCAATCCTCCCTGGGCTTGAGCACCGTTTCCAGGTACTCCTGCCAGATCACTTTGTCCTGCACCGGGTCTTTTACCACGGCGCCGATGATGCCGGCGGCCAGGTCGGCGGCCTTCAGCTGGCCATCGCCAAAGTAGGCGGCCATGGCCAGTCCGTTGTTCACTACGGAAATGGCTTCGGCCGTGCTGAGGGTGCCCGAGGGGGATTTTACTTTTGTTTTGCCATCGGCGGTCACACCGCTGCGCAGCTCCCGGAAGATGGTGACAATGCGGCGGATCTCCTGCAGGGCGGGCGGCTCGGCGGGCAGTTCCATCACTTTTTCAAAGCTTTCCACGCGGCGCTTTACAATGTCTATTTCCTCTTCGATACTGGCGGGCACCGGGAGGATCACGGTGTTGAAGCGGCGTTTCAGGGCGCTGGAGAGCTCATTCACGCCTTTGTCGCGGTTGTTGGCCGTGGCGATCACGTTGAAGCCGCGGATGGCCTGCACTTCGGTATTAAGCTCGGGGATGGGCAGGCTTTTTTCCGAAAGAATGGTGATCAGCGTATCCTGCACATCGGCACCGATACGGGTCAGCTCCTCGATGCGTACGATCTTGCCGTCTTTCATCGCCCGCATGACGGGCGTATCCACCAGTGCTTTTTCAGTGGGACCTTCCGCCAGCAGGCGGGCATAGTTCCAGCCATAGCGGATCGATTCTTCGCTGGTGCCGGCGGTTCCCTGGATGATCAGCGTGGAGTCGCCGCTGATGGCTGCCGCCAGGTGTTCGCTGACCCAGCTTTTCGCCGTGCCGGGCAGGCCATAGAGGAGCAGGGCACGGTCGGTAGTGAGGGTGGCTACGGCAATTTCCATAAGCCTGCGGCTGCCGATGTATTTCGGCGTGACTTCAAACCCGTTCGGCAGGCGGCCGCCGGTCAGGTAGGTTACCGCGGCCTGCGGGGTGAGCTTCCAGTTTGCCGGTCGCCGGCCGCTGTCGGCCCGGGCCAGTTCTTCCAGTTCCTGGGCATAAAGTTGTTCGGCATGGGCACGTAGTACAGTAGGCATGGGCGGGGTATTCATGTTGGGTGAATGATGAATGGTTCATTGTAAACGGAGGGGCCGCCGGCAAAGGCAGCGGGTATCCGGGATTTCAGGGTCAGCAGGCGCTTGATCTGTTCTTTTGTCCTGTTCCATATATCCAGCATATACGCATCGGAAGGCGCAAAGCTTTCGAGCCCGGGCAGTATGTCAAGAGGCAGCAGGTGGGCGATGTTGTTGTAAAAATGGGGCGGGTAGTGATAACCGTGTTGCGCGGTATGTTTCAGGATGGCCCTGGCCAGGTCGGGGCTCCACGGAGCGTTCCTTTGTAAGGCGGCCGCCACAATGGGTTCGCTGTGGGCATTGAAATGCTCCAGCACATATCGCTCCCAGCCGGCAGCCGGCAATACCGGCAGCAGCCCGGGGTAAAAATCACCGGCCCTTTCGGATAAGACCCTTGCCCAGGCCTCATCGGCAAATTGGGCTGTTCCCTTTGCCAATGCGGGCAACAGGTTTTTCCCCGCAGGGTGCTTCGCGAACAGGTCCACAATATCGGCCGGAGCTTTTTGCAGCTGCGTTTCCCAGAACTGCGGCGGCACGGAGGCCACCAGCTGGTACAACAGGTGGGCTTCATCCGAAACGCCTTTTTCGCTGCTGGTTTTTTCCAGTCCGGTTTTATACAAGTCGTCACTGCCGGCCGGAAGCACCACTTCCAGCGTGGTTTTGGAACCGAGGCCCAGCAGTCCCTTTTCTTTTTTGACGGAGACCGCAGCCGCCAGTACTTCCTGGTAGCGCTGCACCAGACTGCTGTGCGGCAGTATTTTCAGCAGCCGGAGGGCTTCTTCCCGCACCTTTATGCTTTTGTCGGAAAGCAGCTCCGCGATCCAGGGTTCGTCTTCCGCACCGAGCCCCGTTTCCAGCGCCGACAGCAATTCGGAACGGGTGGCCGCATTCTCGGATTTCCAGACCTGTTGCAGGAGCGACCGGGCAGCGGATGCATCCACCCGGCGCTGGTTTTTCAGGTAACCCAGGCGCTGCTCCAGC
>DATAGL010000323.1:0-1617 GCA_036263755.1 Chitinophagaceae bacterium
GCACCATTATTACTAATACTACTAATACCACCAATACCACAAATACTACCAATACTACTCTTTCCTCAAAACAATCATCGCACTCGTCTCCTCCGTGCTCGACAGCCGGGCTTCGTAGCGCTGCTTGCCGGAGAGCGCGACCATGTACGAGGTGTTGGGCGGGATGGAGCCCAGGTTTTCGGCCACCATAACAAGTTCATTGTCGCCGGTACGGAGGTCGGCGGCGGGTATTTTGATTGTATAGGCCTGGGCCGTGAGGCGGATGTGCGTGAACACCATCCGGCCGTTGAGGAAAAGGGAAATGGAATCGCCGTCCACCTGGGCATTGTCGTAAAAGCGGAACTCAAGCGAATCACCCGCCACCGGGATGCGGAGCTTGAACTCTTTACGGCGTACGGTGAACTTTTGTTCGAGGCTGGGGGTAACAGTTACTGCAGGCTCGGGCCGGCGCTCGGGTTCGGGCAGGGAAGGAATGGCCACCATGCCGGGGCGGGGCCGTTCGCGCCGGGGCTCGGGTGCCGGCTGGCTGCGCGGCTCCTGCGGGCGGAACGCTACTAGGGCTACCGAGTCAATGATCTCCGGGTCGGAAGTGCCGGAGGTCCAGTTGTCGATCACGTAATCCCATTCGTCGGGGAAGGAGCTGCGGCCGGTCTTTGTCAGGTGGGCCGGGCCCCGTTTGTCCTCCGGTCCTTCTTTGGGCGCCGCTTCGCCGTCGAGGTACATTTCACCGCCGCCGGGGCAGTTGAAGTCGGCCGTGGACAGGAGGGCGGTCTTGCCGGGCCCCGTGAGGCGCAGGCCTTTCTCTTCCAGCAGCTGGTCGTCCCACCACACCACGGCATTCGTCTCCGGGTCGAAATAGCCCTTTACGCTGTAGCGCCGGTAGCTGCCGGCCGTTTCGTAATAATACGAAGTGCCCGTGAGGCTGTCGCCCTTCTGGACCAGCTTCACCTCCACGCGCCGTTTGTCCAGCTTTCCTTTCCAGACGCCGGTGACCTGCTGGGCCTGCAGCAAGGAGGCGGTACACAGGAACAGGGCGAGGAGCAGCGGGCGGCGGAAGGGTAACATGGGGTAAAAACGTTTTTCGGGGCGGATTAGTATTTGGGTGGATGTACGATTTACGATGTACGGTGTACGATGTGTTTACTGGTACAGCAGTGTTCTTTAGTCTGTTGCAAGGTTTCGCGCAAAGTAATCACAGATGACGCTGATGGAGCGCTGATCACGCTGATAAATCCGCAAACAGAGTAATGACTATTGGGTGTTCCAGCGCCTCATTCAATCGCAGATGACGCTGATGGGACGCTGATTGCGCTGATAGATCTTCATTTAGAGTGAACTTCTTTGGGTGGTCCAGCGCCTTATTCCGCGTCAAACTGCAAATGCTTACAGGTTTAGGATGAGCAGCGGAATACCAGCGCCTGCGCAGTGTGATGAAACATAAAACAAAAGCACGCTGTGCTGGCCTAAGTTAAGATCCAAACTAAACGAATGTATAAGCGCGCGGGCCGCCTGCCCACGCGGACGTGTGCCGCCACAGGCGGTAGCGTTTGGGGCAGGCTTGAACTTTTTTGGTTCTTTTTTGCTTCAAGGCAAAAAAGAACGTAAGCAAAACCTGCG
>DATAGL010000324.1:0-1701 GCA_036263755.1 Chitinophagaceae bacterium
GTCTTGCCTTTGACCCGCATACATGGGCAGTAGTTCCACCTACAGTTATTTGTTCTTTCTTAATCCACTTTGCTTACTATCTAATGGTGTCAAAAAAGGTTCTGCCACTTTTTGAACTCCATATCTTGTATTTCGGATGTATGTTTTTCGGCTTTAGTCTCTTGTTCGAAAGAGTTTACAAGGAAAAATTCAAGCTATATAACAAGAATTGGAAGAATGAGAGCAAAACTGTCCGTCTTGTCAAAGGTTTGCTCATTTTCGCTGTCTCATTAGGTTCTTTTATTGGAATTTTCGCCATTGCAAATGAGTTTCACAAAATGCGAAGCAGTTTAATTTAATCTTTTGAAGCAGCTTTGACGTCTACGGCTGCCACTGTAAAAGTGGTTTCACCCTTATACTCATAATTAAAGCCTTCTTTGTCCACAAATTCTACTTCGAATGAATTGTCGGTCCAACTTCAAGGATTGTTCCTATCATTCCAGCCTTCATTGCAGGATGTAAGTCTCTTGTCGGTTCGATTGTTTGGTATTGTTTGAATATGAACGACTGCTTGCGCCTAACAATTAGTTTCCGCATGTTTTTACCCCACATGCGTTTTTGGGGTTGCTGCCCAAAATAAAGGGATACACCCCTTTGCACTTGCGCTTTTCGATTGCCCCAACCCAAAATACGCAACTCCTGCCTGAATCGGCAATTCAAAAAACGCTATGCCTTTCCCGGTTCTCACCCCGGTCTGCCTCCGGATTCTCCCCTATTTTGCCTCATTGCTTCCCCGGAAAACGCCCGTTTCGCCCCGGATTTCCCCGGATTCCGGGGAAGCAATGAGAAGGAACCGGGGAAGCAAAGAGGAACCAATGAGGCAAAACCGGGGAAAAAGTGCGCTTCATCCCCGCATGCACCGGGGGCTGTGACCGCTTTCGATAAGGCCGCCGGATGCTGCCCTGCCAACCTGCCCGTACCCCTCCTCCCATTCCGGACGCCTACCAGCAACCAAATGTGCAGGAGTCTACCGCCTTGGATCCCGGGGTTGGAGGATACCCAGCCGTATATCTGTACGGGCGGCACCGGGTGACCGGGCTTACGTATTGCTTTTGGGGAACAGGGCCAGCTTCACCCTTATATACTGTTGCAACAGGATCGGGTACACATTGTACAGGAGATTGATGAAGCCGAGAGCGCAGGCCCAGCCCCACAGGCTTTTGCTGACGGCATACCCGCAGAGGAGGCTGAAAAACACGCACCCCACCAGGTGAAACTTCTCAAAGACATAGGTTTGCCGGATCAGCCGGTGCACCGATTTTCGCTCGCGGCGCACCACCTTATAATCGGGGTATTTCCTGCGCACCAGGGAATGAAGGAACACGCCATCCTGTGCGAGGTACAGGATAAGGGCGATGCCCAGTTTCTTGTAGGTTGCCGGCCGGCTGGACAACTGCCCTTTACGAAGCATGGCCGGGGAAAGAAAAGCCGGCAGCAGGCTCAGCCCGGTGAACAGGAAAAGAAGCGGCAGCTCCACCCAGGTGTAGCAAAACACTACGGCGGGCACAAAGCTCAGTGCGGACCACAGGAGGTTGAGCAGCAGGTTATAGGCAGCTACCCTTCGCTTTATGTGATTTTTATCCGCTGCCATGGGGTTAAGCATGCATTCTCAGAAACCTGCTCTTTACGCAAAAAGGTAAGGCCTCCCCGATAAAGTACAAA
>DATAGL010000325.1:0-1978 GCA_036263755.1 Chitinophagaceae bacterium
AACCATAAACCATGACATTGGAACAGCCGCAACATATCGCCGAACTTAACCAGCAGTTGGAAGCGATGTCCCCGGAAGAAGGGCTTCGCTTTTTTGCCGAAAATTACCCGGGCAAGGTGGTTTTTTCCACTTCGTTCTCCTGGGAAGACCAGGCGATCACCCACCTTATCGCCGCCGGCAAGGTCCCTGTAAGCCTTTTTACCCTGGATACGGGCCGCCTGTTCAAGGAAACCTATTCCACCTGGGAAGCCACCATGGATACCTACCCCGAACTGCGGATCAAAACCTACACCCCGGATTATGGCCTGCTCCAGGACTACCTGGAATCCAACGGCCCGAACGCTTTTTATAAGTCCACCGACCTGCGTAAATCCTGCTGCAACATCCGTAAGGTAGAACCTCTTCGCCGGGCCCTTGCCGGTCAGGCTGTCTGGGTAACCGGCCTGCGCGCCGAGCATTCGCCCAACCGCCAGGGCCTGCCCATGGTGGAGTGGGACGAAGTGAACGGCGTGATCAAGTACCATCCCCTCCTGCACTGGACGCTGGACGAGCTGAAGGAGTTTGTGAACAAGAACCACATCCCCTACAATTCCCTGCACGATAAAGGCTTTGTCTCCATCGGCTGCCTGCCGTGTACGCGTGCCATCCGCCCGGGCGAGGACTTCCGCGCCGGCCGCTGGTGGTGGGAGGATGCCTCCAAGAAAGAATGCGGCCTGCATGTGCATGCCGAGCCTTTCGAAAAACAAGCGCAATAATCAAAAACGATCAAAGACGAATAAAGAAATTATGAGTGCTTATCAATTAGATTACCTGGAGCAGCTGGAAGCCGAAGCGATCCACATCTTCCGCGAAGTGGCCGGGCAGTTCGAACGGCCCGCCCTCCTGTTCTCGGGTGGCAAGGATTCCATTACGCTGGTGCACCTCGCCCTGAAGGCCTTCCGTCCCGGAAAGTTTCCCTTCCCGCTGGTGCATATTGATACCGGTCACAACTTTCCCGAAGCCCTGCAGTTCCGCGACGAGCTCGCCGAAACCATCGGGGAGAAGCTGATCGTGCGTAAGGTGGAGGATACCATTAAGGCGAAGCAGCTGACGGAGCCCCGCGGTAAATTTGCTTCGCGCAACGCGCTCCAGACCTATACGCTGCTCGACACCATCGAGGAGTTCGGTTTTGACGCCTGCATCGGCGGCGCCCGCCGCGACGAGGAAAAGGCACGCGCCAAGGAACGCATCTTTTCGGTGCGCGATGAGTTCGGACAGTGGGATCCGAAGCGCCAGCGCCCCGAGCTCTGGAATACCTACAACGGAAAGATCCATAAAGGGGAGAACGTACGGGTGTTCCCCATCTCCAACTGGACCGAGCTCGATGTGTGGAATTATATCCGCCGCGAAAAGATCGACCTGCCCTCCATTTATTTTGCCCATGAGCGCGAGGTGCTGGAATGGGAAGGACAACTGGTGGCTACTTCCGAATTCATCAGGCTGGAGCCGGGTGACAGCGTGGTCACGCGCCGGGTACGGTACCGCACCGTCGGCGACATGACCTGTACCGCCGCCGTGGAATCCACCGCCAGTAATATTGATGACATTATTTCCGAGATCATCGCGACGAAAACCTCTGAACGCGGCGAAACCCGCATCGACGACCGGGTTAGCGAAGCGGCGATGGAAGACCGGAAGAAGAACGGATATTTTTAACGGAGCAGTTGATCCGTTGACCGGTTGAAAGGTTTTTAGGTATATCCACCGTCGCCTTTCAACAGGTCAACAAATCCACTTCCGAAACACAGTTCAGTAACCAATACCAGGCTTGCAGCTTGAAGCCTGCAGCTTGCAGCTCAAAACAAATACATGGACTTACTACGATTCATAACGGCCGGCAGCGTTGACGATGGGAAAAGCACCCTCATCGGGCGGCTGCTGTACGACAGCAAATCGATCATGATCGACCAGCTGGAAGCCATAGAAAAGCAAACAAAGA